>CAWVFN010000021.1:0-12002 GCA_963928475.1 Bacillota bacterium | reverse complement strand
AAAAAGTACCATCGGTGACTTGGAATATCTGGAAGAAAGAGGTATAGCCGACAAGCTGAAAAAGTATAAAGGAACTGTCTTTGGTATTTGCGGCGGCTATCAAATTATGGGCGAGAAACTTATTGATGATGAAGGTGTTGATTTCCGCCCTGGCTACACTAAAGATGGTCTTGGGCTTTTACCCCTGACAACTTATTTTCAAAAACAAAAGGAAGTAGGACAAGTATCAGCGGCAGGGATACATCCTTTAGTAGAAAATATGCCTGTAAACGGGTATGAAATCCATCTGGGGCGTACCGACAAGTTAAATGACACGGTAAAACCATTATGGAGCATAGATGGCAGATGGGATGGCGTCGCCAATGATGATTTTAGCCGTGCTGGTTCCTACCTGCACAATATTTTTCATAACGATAATTTCCGTAATTTCTGGCTTAACTGTCTGCGGCGTCGTAAAGGACTGCCGGAACGGGAAATAGTTGACACTATGGCGTATAAGGAAAGTCAATATGAAAAATTGGCAGCCTACGCTAAAAAGTATCTGGATATAGATTATATAATGGAACTCCTGAAGGAGGATAAACAATAAAATGCCTGTTTATTTCAGCGTGATATTGGATTTCTTCTTAGGTGATCCCAAAAAGCTTCCCCACCCTATTATTTTAGTTGGTAAATTAATTTCACTATATGAAAGAATATTCTACCGGGGCAATAAAAAGGTCATGGGTTTTATATTCATGATGGCGACTTTGGTAACTGTAGGCGGCATACTTTGGCTCCTGCTTTGGCTTGCCGGACATTGGCCTGTTATTTATTGGCTTGTGACAGTCTATCTTCTCTATACTTCTCTGGCATGGCGTTCCTTAAAAAAAGAAACAGGCTATGTTTTTCAAGCATTAGCTAAAGGTAATATCGTAAAAGCCAGAAAAATGCTTTCCTATGTGGTGGGTCGTGATACGGAAAATCTTAATGAAGAAGAAATCGTAAAAGCTACTGTGGAAACTATGGGTGAAAACACCATAGACGGTGTATTAGCTCCCCTTTTTTATATGTTTATTGGATACTTTTGTGGTTTACCGGTTATATTTGTTTACATTTATAAAACAATAAACACTCTTGATTCTATGGTTGGCTATAAAAATGATAAATACAGTGAATTCGGCTACTTTTCCGCTAAATTAGACGATGTGGTAAATTGGCTCCCCGCTCGAATAGGATCTCTGCTCATGCTATTAGGCGGCGGACTTTTAGGATATGATCTTAAAAGCGGCTTTAAGATCTGGCGCCGTGACAGGTTTGCCCATAACAGTCCCAACAGTGCCCAGTCAGAAAGTGTAGTAGCAGGTCTTTTAGGCTTAAAATTAGGCGGCGCCCACTTCTATTTCGGCAAAGAAGTCTATAAACCAACTATAGGTGATGAAATCAGAAAACCGGATCTTAAAGACTATTTAAGATGCTGCAATATACTGGATATGAGCGTTATGCTGTCAATGCTTTTATTTACTATTAGCTACTTAATCAAATTTATATAATTGGAGGCAATAAACATGGATAACTTAATGATCAGCAAACCTAAAGATATAGAAAAACGCAGTTTTGAGATAATCACAGAAATTTTAGGAGATAAAACTTTCCCGCCTGAACAGGAAGGTATCGTTAAAAGAGTAATACATACTAGTGCTGACTTTGATTACGCTGATAACCTTATTTTCAGTACTGATGCTGTACAATCAGGCCTTAAAGCCTTTAAAGAAGGATGTACTGTTATAACTGATACTAATATGGCCTGCTCCGGAATTAATAAAAAGAATTTAGAAAAATTAAATTCTTTTAAAGAATGTTTTATTGCCGATCCCAAAATTGCTGCTTTAGCTGAAGAAAAAGGTACAACCAGGGCTGTGCAGTCTATGGAATACGCAGCATCTTTACCGGGCAATAAAATTTTCGCCATAGGCAACGCTCCCACCGCTCTTTTGGTATTACATGAAATGATTAAAGCGGGAAAACTTAAGCCATCTTTAGTAGTAGGCGTACCAGTAGGTTTTGTCAATGTAGTAGAGTCAAAAGAAATATTCATGGAATTAGATACCCCCTATATTATTGCTAAGGGCAGAAAAGGCGGCAGCAATGTGGCGGCGGCGATAATAAATGCTCTCATGCTGGAGGCCCTGAAGTAAATGGCGGATTATATACGTTTTGGCAATAAAAAGCTAAGAAAAGGCTATACGACCGGAACATCTGCCACGGCTGCAGCTGTAGCGGCGGCTCTTATTCTTTTAGGCAATGAAGCGCCTGACAATGTTGAAGTATTATTGCCTGACGGCAGTAAAGCCAAATTACCCATCAAGGAATATGAGCTAAAGGATAATACCTGCCGCTGTGCCGTAGTTAAAGACGGCGGAGATGATCCCGATATAACTACAGGTTTGGATATAGTAGCCGAAGTAAGCTTGACAAAGGACAGTATTATCAGAGTGGACGGAGGCAAAGGTGTCGGCAGAGTAACTCAAAAGGGCTTAAAGGTACCCGTAGGCAAAGCAGCTATCAATCCCGTGCCGATGTCCATGTTGAAATCGAACTTGATAAAGGTTTTACCGCAGGGTATCGGTGCCAACGTAATACTGTCAGTGCCTAAAGGCGAGGAAATAGCTGGTAAAACCTTTAATCCCAAGCTGGGCATCATTGGCGGTATATCAATTTTAGGAAGTACTGGTATAGTTAACCCCATGTCAGAAGAGGCGTTAAAGGAAAGTATTGCTTTAGAACTTAATATTCTCAGGGCAAAAGGCTATGAAAATGTCATATATGCCTTTGGTAATTACGGACTGGACTTTTTGCGCAGCCGTAATATTAATGAGGAATGCGTCGTTAAAGTAAGTAATTATATAGGTTTTATGCTGGATAAAGCCATGGACACTGGAGTCAAGAAAATATTACTGTCGGGACATATTGGTAAGCTTGTGAAGGTGGCTGGAGGTATATTTAATACCCACAGCAGAATGGCTGATTGCCGCATGGAGATACTTACCGCTTACGCGGCCTTAGCGGGAGCCAGCGCAGAAACAGCAACAGCCATATATGATTGCAAAACCACTTCAGCGGCTCTGGAAATAATAGAAGCCAATAATTTGCAAAGCATATATAATCGCATAGTTGATAACGTTACTGCCCGCTGCAAATCTTATACTTATCAGGAAATAGAAATAGGCGCTATCCTCTTTGGTGATGGCAATAAAATGCTTTACATGGATGATACCGCTAAAGATCTGATAGAGGAGATAAAAAAACATGAACAATAATGAACCTTATATTGTTGGCATAGGTCCTGGCGATAAAGGATTTCTGTATCCCTTGGCAACGGCAGCTATAGAGAAGGCTGACGTGCTGATCGGTGGTAAGCGAAATCTGGAGGAGTTCGCTCATCTCCGTAAAAAAACAATATCTATTGACAGAAGTCTTCAACCTATAGTTGAGTATATCGAAAATAACTGGCAACAGGAAAAAATAGCCGTTTTAGCTTCAGGCGATACTGGTTTGTTCAGCATCAATACATATCTACGTAAAAAATTACCTTCAGTACCTTTTCAGGTTTTACCTGGTATAAGCTCTTTACAATATCTTATGGCTAAAGAAAATCTATCCTGGAATGAACTGAAGATAGTTTCCCTTCATGGCAATGATAAAGTAAATATAATTAATACTGTAGCCACCAATCCTGTTACCGCCATATTTACAGGCAACGGCAATGCACCAGCAAGCATAGCCGGTAAATTAAAAGCTTTAAACTATGTTGATTTAGATATAACAGTTGGAGAAAATCTTTCCTATCCAGAGGAACGAATAATAAAAGGCACACCCCAGGAAATAGCTGACCTTGAATTTGGTCCCCTAAATATTATGATAGTTAATAATAATGACTGTGATAAAAAACCCTGGCCTTATTTAACAGCAGGTCTGCCCGATAATATTTTTATCCGAGATGAAGTACCGATGACAAAAAGTGAAGTACGGGCTCTTATAATGAGCAAATTGAGACTAAAAGCAAATTCTCGGGTCTTAGAAATAGGAGCAGGTACAGGATCCTGTACTATAGAAATGGGACTTTTAGCCAATGAGGGAAAGGTATTCGCTCTGGAAAGGAACTCACAGGCAATAGAACTCTGTCAAAAAAATATTTCTAAATTTGCTCTCGATAATATTACCTTAATAGAGGGAACTGCTCCTCAGGATATTCCTGAGGATTTAGAGTATGACCGTGTCTTTATCGGCGGCAGCGGCGGCAATATGCATGATATTATCAGAAAAATCAGTGATAAAAAATTACGTCTCGTTGTATCTGCCATCACAGTAGAATCTGTCAGTGAGGCTATTGGCGCCATGGAGGAAATGGGATTTGATAATATAGAAATCGTACAAGCCGCTATCTCCCGAAGCAGAAAAGCGGGAGGAAAACACCTAATGCTGGCAATAAATCCTATAACCATAATAAGCGGTGATTTATTATGAAAACAGCGGTTATTGCCTTAACCAAAAACGGCTCACTTTTGGCAGCAAAAGTAAAAACACTTCTTAACTGCGACGCCTATATAAAGTACGGTACAGAATGTAAAAATGTACAAATTTTTAAATGCCAATTAAGAGAACTAATAGCTGATATATATAACAAATACGATTGCTTTATCCTCATTATGGCAGCAGGCATCGCTTTTAGGACTTTTGCCCCCTATGTAAAAAGTAAATATGAGGATCCAGCCATAGTCGTTATGGACGAAAAGGGTACATACGCTATATCACTTTTAAGCGGACACATCGGCGGCGCAAACGAAACAGCGGAACTGCTTCATGAAAAAATAGGAGCAATACCTGTAATAACAACTTCTACCGATGTTAATAAAAAATTAGCCTTTGATATGCTGGCTAAAAAAAATAACTTGCGCATCATAAATCCCAGGGCTGTTCAGTTCATTAGTTCCGCCATAGTTAATAATGAAAAAGTAACTCTATATTGCGACTATCCTATAAACCGAGATTTACCAGACTATATTGAAACATACACTAATCAAACAACGCGAAATATGGTAGTTATCAGTAATCGAGTTGATTTAGCTTTAGAAGCCAATCACTTACTATATCTCTGTCCCAGAAATCTGGTACTTGGTATAGGCTGCCGCAAGAATACAAAGGCCGAACAAATTGAAACAGCTTTTAAAAAATTCATGAATAATACAGGCTATAATGATTTAGCCTTAAGGGCTATGGCCTCTATTGATTTAAAATCAGAGGAAATTGGTATTATTAAATTAAGTCAAAATCTCTCCCTCCCCTTTTTAACCTATTCCGGCGAGATATTAAGTAAATATCAATTTCCTAAAACAGGTTCTGAATTTGTTCAGCAAGTCACAGGTTCAGCCTCTGTGGCCCAGGCCGCAGCTTTAGAAGCGACAGTTAAAGGTCATACTGTAGTAGAAAAAACCATAGTCGATGGTATTACTTTCAGCTTAGCTGAAGATGAGACGATTATAGATTTATAAATTTAAGGAGAACGAGATGCAAAAATTTTATGTTGTTGGTATAGGACCCGGTGCTCCGGATCAGATGACTGTTAAAGCTCAAAATATCTTAAAAAGTGTAGATATTATAGCTGGTTACAATACCTATATCGATCTAATAAAGCCCTACTTCCCTGACAAAGAATACCTAATCACTGGCATGACTGCGGAAGTTAAACGCTGTGAATTAGCCCTGGCTGAAGCTCAAAAAGGAAAGACCGTAGCTATGATCAGCAGTGGTGATCCCGGTATTTATGGTATGGCTGGTTTAGTTTTAGAATTAGCTAAGGATATGGATATTGACGTAGTAAGTGTGCCTGGTATAACAGCCGCTTCTTCAGGAGCCTCTTTACTGGGAGCCCCCTTAATGCACGATTTTGCCGTTATCAGCCTAAGTGACCGCCTTACAGCCTGGGAAACTATTAAATCACGTTTAAAATTCGCGGCGGCGGCTGACTTTATTATTGTCCTTTATAATCCCAGAAGTAAAGGCCGTCCTATGCTCATCGAAGAGGCCAGAAAAATATTCCTGCAGCATAAGGATGAAAATACACCTGTAGGTATTGTTAAAAATATCGGCAGAGATGGTGAAGAAGTTATACTTACCACACTCAAAAATATGGATATTGAAGTTATAGATATGTTTACCACCGTTTATATAGGCAATAAAGATACTTTCTTAAGAGATGGTAAAATGATTACTCCCAGAGGATATTTGGCCAAAAAGGGTAAGAAAAAATGATTAAAGTTTTAGTCGTAGCCGGTACCGCCGACGCTGTAGAGTTTATTAATAAAGCGCCGGCAAATTGGCATATTACCGCCACAACAATCTCTCAGTTAGGCGCTGACAGCATTAAAAAACGTGATAATTTAGCTATCAAAATAGGCCCCCTGGACAGTATGGGCTTTAAAAATCTCCTTGACGATTTTAAGCCCAATTGTGTTGTAGATATGAGTCACCCCTTTTCAACCGAAGTCACACATAATATCAAGGAAGCGACGGCAAAAGACGGCGTCCCGTATTTTCGCTATGAACGTGCTTCTGTGGCGTTAGCAGGAAATATTATTACCTATCAAGATTTTCCCAGTGCCGCTAAAGGCTTGGAAAAAATAAAAGGTAATTTGCTTTTTACCATCGGCAGCCGCAACCTACACTATTTTCAGGATTTAACTGGCTTTTATCAGCGATGCTATGTAAGGGTATTAGCCGACAGTAAGATCTTAAAACAGCTGGAAGCGATGAACATAGAACCGGGGCATATTTTCGCTATGAAAGGGGTGGCATCTAAGGAACTAAATATTGCCTTGGCTAAAGAGATCAACGCTCAAGCTATCATAACCAAAGATAGCGGTATAAAAGGGGGCATCCAGGAAAAAGCCGCCGCTGCCGAAGCACTGGGAATACCCTTGATCGTCATTGATAAACCAGAAAAAGAAAAAGAAGTCTATTCTAATATAGACGAGCTTTTCAGGTCAATAGAAAGGATGAGCTGATATGGTAAAGTCGGGATTTGTATTAGGAGCTACCCAAAGCAATAGCGGTAAAACGACAATAGCTATGGCTCTTATGGCGGCATTCCGTAAAAAAGGATTAACTGTTCAACCTTTTAAAGTTGGTCCTGATTATATTGATCCTATGTATCATACTGAAGCCACAGGCAGAAACTCGAGAAATTTAGACAGTTTTATGTTGTCTCCTGAGATCATAAAATATCTTTTTTCTAAAAACTCAACTGACGCTGATGTGGCTGTTATTGAAGGAGTAATGGGTCTGTATGATGGTTTGTCTGGATTTTCTCTGGAGGGAAGTTCAGCCCATATTAGTGAAATCTTAGATGTACCTGTAATATTAACAGTAAATGCCAAGGGTATGTCTCTTTCCGCCGCAGCCATGATCAATGGCTATAGGGATTTTTCTCCCCAGATAAAGATAGCGGGAATAATTTTAAATAACTTAAAAAATGACAGCGCTTTTCTTCACTTAAAAGAGATAATTGAAACTGTGTCAAAAATACCGGTAATTGGTTATTTGCCGCATAATGAAAATTTCGCTTTAAATGATCGACACTTAGGTCTGTACTGCAGTGAAGAAATTGAAAACTTAGAATATAAGCTTGATATTCTCAGCGATGCTATTATAGAGCATTGTGATTTAGATAAACTACTGGAAGTTACAAGATATCAAGAAAAGGAAGAGGCGAAGATCCTCCTTCCTGAACCCCTTAAAGAAAAAATTTCTTTAGGTGTGGCTATGGACAGCGCTTTTAATTTCTATTATCAGGACAGTTTAGATCTTCTAAGGGAGCTGGGTGCTGAAATCATTCCTTTTAGTCCCTTAAAAGACAAGCAGCTGCCAGAGGTACATTGTCTATACTTCGGCGGCGGTTATCCAGAGCTACATTTAGAGGCATTGTCAGCTAATAAAGATTTTCTTAATGACCTGAAAGCAAAGCTGGAAGAAGGGTTGCCCTGTTACGGTGAGTGCGGCGGTTTTATTTATTTGGGCCGTTCCATGACAATGGAAGGGAAAAAATACGCTTTAACCGGTTTTTTCCCTTTTGATTTTGCTATGACAGATAGATTGCAGCATTTTGGCTATATGACGGCAGCTATTAACGCTGGTACTCCCCTTTCGTCACAAACCCCCATATCCATTAGAGGACATGAGTTCCATTATACTAAACGTATAGACGAGGAAAGTTATGATAATGTTTATGAAGTAACCAAAGAGCGGCGCAATAAGATAGTCTCCTGGCGGGAAGGCTACCTCAAAAACAACACCTTAGGTGCTTATCCTCACTTTAACTTTTACTCTAATCCAGAAGCCGCGGCTAATCTATTGAAAACAGCGGATTTATATCGAAGGAAGGTGTCAGAGCAATGAATATGAATATTTCGGTTTTAGGCATAGATCACCGCTACGGCGCCGATATCCGTGAGAAGGTAGCCTTTACAGAATCTCAGAAACTTGAATTTTCCACCAAACTTATTGATTTAGGGGTAGAGGAAATAGTTATCCTTTCAACCTGCAACCGCAGTGAAGTTTATTTTCTGGATCAGTGGAAAAATGACGCTGTACGTAACCAAGTCCTGGATACCTATATTGACTATTTTAATATAAAAGACTACGGAGATTGCATATATCGCCTCCATGATAAGGCTGCTGTAGATCATATATTTCAGGTTACAGCTGGTTTGGAATCTGCAATCGTAGGTGAAGATGAAATACTGCGTCAGATGAAAGAGGCTTATGAATTCTCCCGTCAGTTTAATAATACTGGCAAATATTTTAACCATCTTTTTCAAGAAGCTATTAAATGCGCTAAAGATATAAAAAATAAGCTGAAAATCTCAGAAATACCGATCTCTACAGGTTATATTGGTTTAAAGTATTTGGAAGAACAAATAGGCACTTTCCAGGATAAAAATTTATTAATTATTGGTTTTGGTGAAATAGGTAAACTCTTTTATCAATATGGTAAGGATCTTCCCTTTAAAAATATCATGGTTTGCAATCGCAGCGCTGAAGTAGTGAAAACTGCTATTTCCCATGAAAAAAATGCTTCCTATTTGCCATACGGCACCTGTCATACTGTAATGGACAAGGCCGATGTAGTAATTACCGCTACCTCTTGCCCCCACTACATTCTCAAGGCAGAGGATATGAAGAAAAGGACAACACCAATCTATATGCTGGATATGGCTATACCCCGCAACATAGATATTAAAATAGATCAGCTGGAAAATTATCATCTTTATAACATAGACGCTTTAAAGGAAATCTCAGAACGTAATAAAGAAAGCCGTGAAGCCCTTAAATTAAAGGCTCAGAACATAATAAACGAGTATGTCGATGAATATATTAAATGGGTGAGAAAATCTGCCCAGGATCCAATAATTGAATCCTTAAACCAATCAGTAGATGACATATTATCAGACCACTTGACCTATCTTTTCCGGCGCATAGAAGTAAATGACAGGGAAAAAACAATTATAAGCAGGACGATGCAGTCAGCTTTAAAAAAAGCAGTGCGCAATCCCATTGTCGCCTTAAAATCCATTGAGGATAAGGACAAAAGAGCACATTATTCTGAGGTTTTAGGTGAACTCTTTCAGCTTAATGAAGGGAGAAAATCACAATAATGCATATCCCTTTTTTCATTAATGTAGATAAATGGCGTGTTTTGGTAATAGGCGGCGGTCATATTGCTTTACGTAAGGCTAAAGAGCTTTATCTGGGTGGTGCCGAGATAACTCTTCTTGCCCCTGCCAGAATTGATGGCTGGCAGGATATTTCAGTAAATTGGCTTCAAGATAAATATATGGAGCAGAATCTTAGTACTTATGATTTGATAATAGCTGCCACAGATGATGATAAACTAAATAGGAAAATTAGCCGCGATGCGGCAAAGTATGGCATCTTTTGTAATTGCGCCTCTAAAGCAAAAAAAGGTAATGTGATTTTACCAGGTGTTGTAAGGGAAAATGGTATAACTATCGCCATCTCAACTGAGGGAGAAACCCCTTTTCTTACTAAACGTTTAAAAAACGAGGCCAAAAAATTAACAGAAGATTACAGTGAAGATACAATATCACTTTTAGGTGAAATCAGAAGAGAAATAATAGAAAAGTATCCCACAAGAAAAAAAGAGCTTTTAAACAAGCTAAATAATACATCAATTGAAATTCTAAAAGAGAAAGGAAATTGCCATGAAATTACGGATTGGCTCCAGAGGGAGTAATTTAGCTCTAACCCAGACAAAATTAGTGGCTAAAGATTTAGAAAAAGCTAATCCCGGCCTGGAGACTGAAATAATTATTATCAAAACTAAAGGCGATATAATCCTGGATAAGCCTTTAAATGAAATTGGTGATAAAGGTTTATTTGTTCGCGAAATTGAAGAAGCACTTCTTGACAATACCATAGATCTGGCTGTACATAGCCTGAAAGATATGCCGGCGGAACAGCCAAATGGTTTGGAAATGGCTTTTACGCCTAAACGCGAGGATCCCAGAGATGTTTTAATAAATTTTTGCGGTGCTAAATCAGTGGCAGATCTGCCTCCCAATAGTAAAATTGCTACTGGTAGTCTCCGCCGTATTACCCAGCTGAAGAATTTAAGAAATGACATCGAAACAGTAGGGGTAAGAGGCAATGTGGAAACACGTATCCGTAAAGCTAAAGAAAATCAGTGCCAAGGTATAATATTAGCAGCCGCCGGTTTAAACCGTCTTGGCATAGAGTATGAAGGATTCATTCTTTCTCTGGAAGAAATGCTGCCAGCACCTGCCCAGGGTATATTAGGACTGGAAAACAGGTGTTCTGATGAAACAACCAGAAAACTATTAGCCTCACTGCATGATTCCGACAGCCATCGTCAAGCTCAGGCAGAGCGGGCTTTTCTTCGCTATATCGAAGGCGGCTGTCATGCTCCCATGGGAGCATATTGTACAATAGAAGGTATGGAGTCTACTGTCAAGGGCTTTTATGATACCGATAAACATCACTATGAAGCAAGCGCCAGTGGTGTAAAAGGTGAAGAATATAATTTGGGCAAAACTGTTGCCCTGGAATTAAAGGAGAAAATAAAAAATGAGCGGTAAAGTATACCTTATAGGGGCTGGCCCCGGCGACTATGGTCTTATTACATTAAAAGGTATGGAGCTTATCGAAACTGCCGATGTTATTGTATACGACAGATTGATAAATGAAAATCTTATTCATCGCACCCCTGCCCATTGTGAAAAAATCTATGTTGGCAAACAGGCCGCCAATCATGCTATGCCTCAAGATCAAATCAATGAAGTCCTTTATCAAAAGGCTAAAGAAGGAAAAACTGTAGTTCGTCTTAAAGGCGGAGATCCCTATGTCTTTGGTAGAGGCGGCGAAGAAGGTATTTATTTAGTTGAAAGAAATATTCCTGTTGAGATTGTGCCAGGAATCACTTCCAGTATAGCAGGACCATGCTACGCAGGTATTCCTGTAACTCATAGAGACTGGGCTTCTTCCTTCCACGTATTTACTGGTAATTTTAAGGATGAAATCAGAGGATTAGACTTTGATAATTTAGCCTCATTAGAAGGAACCATGATGTTCCTTATGGGTTTTAGCAACTTAAATTATATTACCCAAGGTTTGATTAAGGCTGGCAAGGATAAAAATACACCAGTAGCAGTAATTAGCAAAGCTACTACCAGACAGCAAAAAACTGTCACTGGTACTTTGGCAAATATCGAAGATTTATGCAAACAAGCACAAATGGTGCCGCCTGCCATCACCGTAGTTGGCAATGTGGTGAAATGCAGAGAATATCTTAACTTTTTTGAAGGTCAGCGCAGAAAGGGAGTTTTAATTCTAAGAGATATTAGACAGAGCGATATTTTCGCTAATAAACTTCTCCAGGCTGGTTATGAACCGGTGGTCTGTCCTGTTATCGAAATTGAGAAGCGTGA
>CAWVFN010000020.1:0-4265 GCA_963928475.1 Bacillota bacterium | reverse complement strand
TCTACCTATGATCTCTCATAGACAGTTACCCTTGCATCTCTCGATGCTCACAAGCTCTACTGTTCAGTTCTCAAAGACCAGTTGATCCATTTTGTGCTATTTTATCATCGAAACCCCAGATAAAATTAGTTATCTATAATTTACATCTAAAGTCCCGACAACCATTTTAGTATAGCACGCTATTTAATTATTGTCAACACTTTTTTTCAACTTTTTTAAAATTTATTTTACCAAAGTTAAGGGCTGACAACTTTAGTTAGTATATCACTCCTAAAAGGAAAAGTCAACAATTTTTTTTAATACAGCCAGTAAAATTATGTCTCTGTAATCCTAATTGAAAAAGGGAGAAACCACTAATGGTCTCTCCCCTCTCATTTTTCTACAAAATGCCCCAATTATTTCTTTTTCTTTTCAATCAATATGGCACACTCAGGACAGATGATCTGGCAGTTTTTGCAGCCAATACAGTCCTCGTTCATTACCACTGTGGGAGAACCGTAAATACCCGTACGTTCCGACCACTCAATAGCCGATTTCGGGCATTTTTCCATACATAAACCGCAGCCCTTGCATAAATCAGTAAACACATAGCACTTGGCGTCAGGACTTTCGGTCAAATAAGATCTAAATTGTACGCTCATCTTTCTCCCTCCTTAACCTACTAAACTCATGCCCTTTTCCAGAGCCTTATAGTTCATTTGACGCAAGTCGGGATTGGCCTCGAACTTGGCAGCAAATTTCTTTTCCAAAGCGTCTTTAATGGCGTCTTCCGAAACAATGTTGGTAAGACCCAAAACAGCGCCCATGATTATTACATTGAATACCCGGACATGAAGTTCTGTATTAGCTATATGATGAGCGGGAATTTCTACCAGTTTTGCCACACTGTCAGGAGAGGGCAAATGCTTTCTCGCTTCTTCCGAAATATTGGAATCATAAACATACACAGTATTGGGATTTACATACATCTGCACACGCTTAATAGCCCGGTCGCTTAAGGCCACGATAATATCGGCATCGTCAAACTTGGGGGAACCGATAGTTTCATCGGATATCTGCATAAAAGCAATAGATACACCGCCACGCTGTTCCACGCCAAAATTAGGGATATACATTACTTCTCTGCCAGCATTATAGGAAGCTTCAGAAAGGATAGCGGCAACAGACTGTACGCCCTGGCCGCCTTCGCCGGCCAGCATGATCTTCTTAAGATTACTCATTATCACTGCCTCCTTCCTGAGGTACTTTATATTCCCCTACAGGGAATTCAGCAGCCATTTTATCCTCAATAAAGGCCCAGGTCTTTTCGGCGTTTGTGGACCAGTTGGTAGGACAAGTAGATAAAGACTCAACAAAAGAGAAACCTGTACCGTTCATCTGAGCCTGCAACGCTTTCTTTATATATTTTTTCAGCTGCTTGGGCTTAGCGACTGTTCCTCTGGCCACATAAGCTCCTTCCGGTAGCATGGCGCTGAGCATTTCCGGACCATGAGTAGGAGTGCCCTGCTGTTCCACACTTCTGCCATAAGGAGAGGTTTCTGTTTTTTGTCCCACCAAAGTAGTAGGAGCCATCTGACCGCCAGTCATACCATAGTTAGTATTGTTTACCAGAATAGAGGTGATTTTCTCGTTTCTGGCGGCGGCGTTCAAAAGATGCTGGGAACCAATGGCGTAACCACCGCCGTCACCCATATAAGCTATACATATTTTATCGGGAGTAGCACGCTTTATGCCACAAGCAACAGCATTGGTACGGCCATGGTGAGTCTGAACAGTATCAAAGTTGAAGAAATCAATAGCCAGGAGGCAACAACCGATATCAACGGTAAAGATCACTTTTTCCTGAATACCTAACTCATCTATAGCCTCACCTAAGGCTTTTAAAACTATGCCATGACCACAGCCAGGGCAAAATTTATGGGTCTTAGTTTCTTTGCGCCAACAAGCAGGCATAGGCGGTGCTACATTAGTAACTTCCTGCCCTTCTTTTGTCAATTCGCTAGCCATATCTTTCCCTCCTTATTTCAACATGGTTTTCACTTTGTTCATGACTTCATCTGAACTTACGCCTTTGCCGGGTTTGAAATACTCATCAATAGGCACGGTGCAGCCGTAAAGTTCCTCGGAAACTATACGTTTCAGCTGACCCAAAGCGCTTTCCACTACTAACATGGACTGTTTACCCTCAACTATTTCCCGCAGAGCTTTAGCAGGAAACGGTCTTACGGTAATAGGACGGAAATAACCGACTTTTACACCTTCCTTGCGAAGGTTCTTAACCGCTTCTTTAATAGCACGGCTTACTATACCATGGGCAATAACGATTATTTCAGCATCATCGACATTATCGCACTCATATTCGGCGATCTCATCTTTTACTGCGTCATAATCGGCTTTGATATTATTAACAACTTCCAGAAGTTCTTCTTCCGTGTTGTAAGTGTTCTTATGGAAATTAGGTTCACGGTCCACACCGCAAAGGCCGGGCGCCCCGACTCTCTGTTCCGTGGGTTCCATGACAATACCCCTGGAGGAGGGATCATACATGGTCACCGCTTCACGCATCTTCGCCTGATAACCGTCACCCAAAACAATGGTGGGGAAACGATACTTCCAGGCGGTGTTAAAGGCCTTAATAGTGTAGTCATACAAATCCTGATGACTGGAAGTGGAATACACTACACGGAAACCTTCGCCGTTGCCGCCGAAGCAGCACATGGTAGTTTCCTGCTGGGAATAAATTACCGTGGCTGTGGACGGGCCGCCACGCTGCTGTACAACTACCACTAAAGGAACGCGCATCATTTCAGCCATAGTAATAGGCTCCTGCATAAGAATATTACCAGGACCAGCTGTAGCGGTAAACGCTCTCGTTCCCGTTAAAACCCCGCCGCAGGTAGTAAAACCAGCGGAAAGCTCATCTTCTGTCTGCAGGAATTTTCTGTCGAATTTGGGAGCAAGACGAGTCCAATAGTGCATAATCTCATTTTGAGGCGTGATCGGATACCCATACATAATCTTTGCTTCCGCAGCCAACGCCGCCCAGGCAACTACTTCGTTACCGGTCACAAATACATGGGTATCTTTCTCAATAGGTTTTGTGGCCATTATATTCTCTCCTTTCAATCTCTCACCAAAATCCCTTAGGCAAATAACGCCTTAATATCCTTACGGGAACATTATCCCAGACACCTGTGGGAAACTCTGAAGCGAATCTCTCGTCAACAGATAAGGCCCTCACGGGAATACCCAGCTTCCCACTTACATTCTTTACCATATCATAACCCTTTAAGATCTGACTTAAAGTAGTGTCATCCCCCATATGCGTATTGGCGATAAGACCATGAGCCGGGCCGGCGTCATGAAAATACTCGATTATCTTATCCTCACTGTCAGTCATGGGACGCAAAGTATTGACCACCAGCAACACTTGTAAATCCTTTTCCTTCTCCACTCCGGCTAAAAGATTTAATATACTGCTGCCTCTGGCACCATAACCTATATCGAGGATAACATCCCCCTCATTTCGCAATGCCCAGCGCATTCCTGGATGCAGTACGGAACCAGCCTCACCTAAACCTAAAGTCTCCTGGGTCTCCCAGGCTATAACATTGACTCCGGCGGCAGTAAGCTCAGGCTTCAGGGGACGCAGGGTATAAACCGGTTCTACCAAATCCAGATCCACTAAAGTCACCTTCCGGCCCTGTTTCACCAGATCCAGACTGCGGTTTACCGCATTTTCACTTTTACCGGAAGCGTATTCCCCAATGTAAGCCTCTACTATTCTGTCCATACTCACTCCAATGCTTCTTAAGATATAGTAATAATAATGTATCTTTTAGTATATCATATGAAAAACAACGAGACAATCAAAAATTTATTTATTTTACTAAATTTTATTGATAATTCATAAATATGTAAAATTTTTCTCCTCCCCAGAACAGAGCTGATAAAAGACATCTTTTCACCCGCAAAAAGGCAAAAGAATATCTTCAGCCAGAGAAAAACAAGAAAGACCCAAACAACCTTTATTGCATAATTTTTAAGAACAGAAGGTAACAGCATTAGCAGTAATGCCCCCTAATCCACTATACCATAAACAAAAAAAAATGACACCGGTAAAAGATGCCATTTTTACACTACAATATTGTTATTAAAATCAGGAAGCAAAATAATTTTAACGGGAATTAACCAGCCATGAAAACAGCCATCACTATTACTCTGCAAGATCTTTAAAATCCTCATTATGACCAATACGGGACTCG
>CAWVFN010000019.1:0-8300 GCA_963928475.1 Bacillota bacterium | reverse complement strand
GTTGTAGATATTTTTGAATGACCTAATAAATATTTTGCGTAATGCGGTTCAATTCCTTTTTTAATTATTGTTGTTGCGTATGTCCTTATGCAACAGTGCGGCGGTAAACACCTTACCGATTCTAAATTTTTACCTTTTAAATACTCGTTAAGAAGTTTAAAAAAATCATTATATATACTATATTTCTTACATTATACTTTATAGACCCTTAAGTGCAAAGAAAAAACCTGAGAAACAGCAGGAACACAAAGTATAAAGATTAGCTATAATCCATAAATAGCCTTTACCTGTGATTCTATTTTCACGGTTACACTAAATCTGAATATTATCTTGCAATAACCGCGGGAAAATAGTATAATATATTAAATCTGTGACGAAGAAAGAGGTCGGAGCAGTGTCTTCAGCGAGCCAAAGATAGTGGGAGTTTGGCAGATAACCTCCGAAAGATGGCCTTCCGAGTACAAAGTGAACGGATTATTCTCAGTAGCGGCGTCGTTTCATCAGCGTTAAAGGATGAGAGAGAGAGAGCCCAGCTCAAAATGGTTCTCTAATCAAGGTGGTACCGCAGAAATTCTGTCCTTGGCCTAAGCCAAGGGCTTTTCTTTTTAAAGCGGCAAAAGGAGGTAAAAAGCTTTGGCGGAAAAATTTTTAATGGGTAATGAAGCTATGGCCTGGGGCGCAATCCACAGCGGCGTAGGATTTGTTTCCGGTTATCCAGGTACGCCTTCTACAGAAATATTGGAAACAGTAGCGAAAAATAACGACGGTAGTATCCACGTAGAATGGTCCGTCAATGAAAAATCAGCCCTGGAAGCGGCGGCGGGAGCAGCCTATACCGGCATGCGTTCTCTGGTTACCATGAAACAAGTAGGCTTAAATGTGGCTTCAGATCCCCTTATGAGCTTAGCCTATATTGGCGTCAAAGGCGGTATGGTCATTGCCGTGGCTGACGACCCGGGACCCATTTCCTCCCAGACAGAACAGGATACCAGAATGTTCGGCAGCTTCGCCAAAGTTCCGGTGTTAGATCCCTCCTCGCCAGAGGAAGCCTATACTATGATGAGGGAAGCATTTTTGCTTTCAGAAAAATATCAAACACCTGTTATTCTTAGACCAACTACCAGGGTCTGTCATGGCTGCGCTAACGTAAAACTTACAGATCAACCCCTTAAAATTCAAAAAGATAGCTTTGTCAAAGACGATAAATGGGTTATTTTTCCTAAATTAGCTCTGGCAAATCACCAGAAAATCTGTCAGCGGGAGCCGGAGATAGCTGCGGAATTCAGTAAAAGCGACCTGAATGCTACCGAAGGTCAGGGCAAAAAAGCTATAGCTACCGCTGGTATAAGCTACAGCTATACGAAAGAAGCCCTCTCAATATTAAATACGGAAACAGCTATCCTGAAAATAGGCACACCCTATCCTTTCCCAGCGGATTTGGCCCTGTCTTTCCTCAAAGATAAAAAAGAGGTCCTGGTAATAGAGGAACTGGAACCGGTAATAGAACGGGAATTACTCATGATCTGCGGTCAAAATAACTTACCCGTAAAAATACGGGGAAAATTAACCGGCGATTGTCAATGTGCCGGTGAAAATACCGTTGCGGCCGTGACGAAGGACTTAGCTACATTCCTTGATCTGCCTCTGCCGGCAGTGTCATCATATCCTGAACCGCCGGAATTACCAATAAGACCACCAGTGCTCTGTGCCGGCTGTCCTCACCGAGCTTCTTTCTATGCCGTTAAACAAAGTATGAAAGGGAAAAAAGCTGTCTTTTCCGGGGATATAGGCTGCTATACCCTGGGCAATGCCGCTCCCCTCAATATGGTCGATACCTGCCTCTGTATGGGAGCCGGCATCACTATCGCTCAAGGCATGCACAAAGCCGAACCAGATACAGTTAACTTCGCCTTTGTAGGCGATTCCACCTTTTTCCATACCGGCTTAGCCGGCATCGCCAATGCCGTCTATAACCAACATGATATCGTAGTTATTGTCCTAGATAACTCTACCACGGCAATGACAGGACATCAGCCCCATCCCGGCATCGGTAAAACTATGATGGGCAGCGCGGCAGAAAAAATTGATATAAAAAGCGTCCTATTGGCTTTAGGCGTAAAATGGGTGGCTGAGGTAAACCCCCTGGATACACCTAAAGCCATAGAAACAGTTACCCAGGCCGCAGCAGTAAAGGGAATAAGCGCCGTAATTTTCAGATCACCCTGTATCGCCGTGGCCCCAGGAACAACTCCTTATACAGTGAACACAGAAGCCTGTGTGGGCTGTAAAAAATGCGTAAAATCCTTAGGCTGCCCAGCCTTAACTTTCGCTGACAAAAAAGCAGCCATAGATCAGCTTACCTGTTACGGCTGTGGTTTATGCGCCAAAGTCTGTCCCCAGGAAGCAATCATGATAAATCAGGGAGGTGACCAGGAATGAATTGTATTTTAGCCGGCGTCGGCGGTCAAGGAACTGTTTTAGCCTCCAAACTTATTGCCCAAATAGCTCTGGAGGAAGGATTAGATGTGCGAACCGCTGAAACTATCGGTATGGCTCAGCGAGGAGGTTCTGTAGTCAGCCATGTGCGAACCGGACATAATATCGCCAGTCCCCTTATTTCACCAGGTACCGCCGACCTGATTATCGGTTTTGAGCCTGGAGAAGCAGTGCGCTGTCTCAACTATTTACGGCCAGACGGCGCTGTGGTAGTGAGCACTATGGCTGTACCTCCAGTTACAGCGGCGTTAAGCGGTAAAGCATATGAACCGAAAAAAATGATAGAATACTTAGAAAAAAATGTCACCAATCTCATCACTGTGGACGGTGAGAGCATTTGCCGAAAAGCAGGAACCGCTAAGGTCTTGAATATCGCCCTTTTAGGCGCCGCCTTAGGCGCTGGACTGCTCCCTATTAAAGGAGAACAAATTATCAGCGCCATCAAAAAAACAGTGAAACCTCAATTTGTAGAGATGAATATTAAAGCTTTTAACAGCGGTTTGACCAGCAAGGAAAAGAGAGCGTAAATAACTATGAAGGAAAAACAATTTAAACAAATCCAGGAAACTATAAAAAAAGCAATAACCCATAGCCCCTACTATCAGAAAAAATTCGCCCATCTGGCACCAGAAGATATTAAAACCGAGTCCGACTTTAAAAAATTGCCCTTCTCCGATAAAGGGGATCTGAGAGAAGCTTATCCCTTAGGCTTACAAGCGGTGCCTGACGAAAAAATAGTGCGTGTACACTCCTCCTCCGGCACCACCGGCATGCCAATTATTATACCTTATACCCAAAAAGACGTAAATGACTGGGCAATCATGTTTAAACGCTGCTATGAGGTGGCTGGTATAACAAATAAGGATAGAATACATATAACCCCAGGCTACGGCCTCTGGACCGCCGGCATCGGCTTCCAAAACGGCGCTGAGCTCCTGGGAGCCATGACCATACCTATGGGACCCGGCAATACCGATAAACAGCTGCAAATGATGATGGATCTAAAAAGTACCGTCCTCTGTGCCACCTCCTCCTACGCCCTGCTTTTAGCAGAAGAAATAGCTAAACGGCAGATCAAAGACAAGATTTACCTGAAAAAAGGTGTTATCGGCTCGGAACGCTGGGGAGAAAAAATGCGGCGCCGTATTATTCAGGAATTAGGCGTGGAAATATACGATATTTACGGATTAACTGAAGTCTATGGACCCGGTATCGGCATAAGCTGCGATTATCAATGCGGCATGCACTACTGGGACGACTTCCTCTACTTTGAGGTAATCGATCCTCAAACCGGCCAGGAAGTAAAAGATGGTGAAGTTGGAGAATTAGTTATCACCACATTATGTAAAGAGGGAGCGCCTCTTATCCGCTACAGAACTCATGACTTGACCAGAATAATCCCGGGAGAATGTCAGTGCGGACTAAAATATCCCCGTATAGATACACTGACAGGACGTACCGACGATATGGTAAAAATTAAGGGCGTAAACGTCTTTCCCAGTCAAATCGAAGAAATACTGCGGCAAGTTGAAGGTACCAGCAGTGAGTATCAGGTTATAATCGAACATATTCAGGGCAAGGATACCATGAAAGTTTTCTTCGAAATAGAGCCAGGCAGAGATAAAACTACAATGGAAAATAATGTTAAAAAACGCTGTAAGGAGAAAATAGGGATCTTAACTGAACCAAAGGCCGCCGCCATCGGCGAATTGCCGAGAAGTGAAAAAAAATCCACCAGGATCATTGATAATAGATATCAATAAAAGGACGGCGCCAATTTCTTACCTATACTGCTTAAACTGTACAATTATTGAATAGACTGAATAAAAACAAAAAAACCGCCGGTTATTAACCGGCGGTTGCTCTTTGCCTCCCAAAATTTAAAAATCACGGAAGGAGTTAGTTTTATTAACATTAGCATCAAAAAAGATATACAGCTCCGTACAGCATCTCTGTAATCTTTTGTCCAAGAAAAATCAGGGGTTCCGGCAAAGAGATATCATTTTCAATTAACTAACGGGAACCACACTTTACATCTATTGGCGGTTCTCAAACTCTCTACTCCTAATATAGCGAAAAATAAAAAAATGTCAAATTTATTAAAAATCTATAATCCCTGCTTAAAGCGAAGGACAAAAATAAACAATCCTCCAGTAAATAATTTAAAGCTTTTTTGTGAACAGAAAAATGGGGCTTCTCATAAGAGAAGCCCCAAGGAATTAAAGAAGGATGGTAAATTATCCTAATACTCTTATAAAATTCTGCTGATCATAGCGCAGATTTCAGCTCTGGTGGTGTTGCGCTGAGGACCAAAGGTACCATCAGGATAACCATTGATTATACCAGCTTCGGTCAGCTCTTCCACACCGGCTTTAGCCCAAGAACCAATCTTGTCAGCGTCTTTGAAGCTGATACCTTCTAATTCAGGATCAGCGGCAAAGTCAGCGAGACGGCTGAGAAGCACAGCAGCTTCCTCTCTGGTTATTTTAGCATTGGGATCGAAGGTGCCGTCTTCATAACCGTTAACTATACCAGCATAGGTAAGTTCCATTACAGCGTCATAGTACCAGCTGCCAGCTTTTACATCTTTATATTCAATGTTTTCATTTTCCGGTTTTTCAACATATTCATCAAGGTCGGCAACGATCTGGCACAATTCAGCTCTGGTAATATTGTTATCAGGCAGGAAGGAGCCATCGGGATAACCGTTAACTACACCCAAATCCTGAAGTTCAGTAATATAGCTCATAGCCCAATGTTTCTTAGTCACATCAGAGAAGGTACCCTGAACAGCTGTGTAGGGATTGCTGATAGCCCATTGACCTTCATTATCAATAACCAGGATAGCGAACCACTGCTGGGAATCAACAGGGATATTTACAGAAATATCATAGTCCACTTCTTTTTCGCCTTTGCCGTCAGTAACCTTTAATACATTAGTAAGAGTGGTTTCAGTTGTGGCGTAAGTGCCAGTGCCCATGCTGCTAAGTAAAACAATGTCTTTCACGCCGTAAACGCTTTGAACTTTGACAGAAGCATTGAAGTCTTTGTAAACCTGATAGGTTTCACCAAACATTTTATCCTGAGGATCAATAAGGACACCGCTGCTGACGAAGGAGTTGCCAGCCGCTAAGCTTTGACCCATGGCTAAACCAACTTCTTTGACGCTGAGACCTTCATAGTCGCCAATGTAAGCGTAGGTGCGGCGGACACCGCTGTCAGAGCCAGGAAGCAGAACGTCATGAGTATCGGAAGCAGCTACCAGATAATGCATCTTGGTAACGTCTACATCATACATGGTACCGCCTTCCAGATAGGTATCCCAAAGCAGCATAGCTTTATTCAGCAAGGTATAGGTGTTGCCATTGATTTCCAAATTGTCATAATCTTCACTGTAGCCGCCAGGGACATTGCCTCTGTCAGCAGCGTAGAAGAGACCATAGGAAATGAAGGGATGGTTAGCAGTAATAGTGGCTTCATGTTCATGAGTCTGATCAATGAAGTCCTGTAAATCAGCAAACTGATTCATAACATGATTTTCTCTTTTTTCATCGAGGAAATAATCATAGGAAGCCTCAGTCTGAGGAATTACATTGAAGTGTGCCCAGCTGCAGGAGATTTCTTCAGAGGGCATAAAACCTACGATACCATCGTATTTCTGAGCTAACTGATAGCCTTCATAGTTATTGGTGGTAAAGTCATGATCCGCAAAGCTCATAACTTCCAAACCAGAAGCCAAAACAGATTTAACAACGATAGAGGGTTGGGAGAAGGCGTCGTTCTTGTTGGTATGATGATGGACATCACTGCTGACGAAGCCTTCAGGAGCGCTGAAATCTTTCTGAATAGTAACATCGTAAGTTGTCTTTTCATTGGTGTTGCCTTCTACTTCCACAGGAATGGAGTAGAAATTGAAACCTTCACCGTATACAGTGGCGGTAAATTCACCAGGAGCTACCTGAGCCACAATTTTACCACGGCTGTTTTCATCTGCGGGATAAAATACGGAATCACCAGTAAAACGTACAGTGGGGAATTCACCGACATTTACTTTGCCCCAGAGAGGATTGCCGTTCTGATCCTTAAGATTGAAGGTCACGGTTACCAAAGCGTCACCAGCTTGCAGCACTTTATCGGTGCAGTCATCATCACTGATGGCCACAGGTTCACCCTTATCAAAACCAGCGGTTTCAACGACTAAAGAATAATCACCTTCAGGAAGCTGGAAGCTAAAGCTGCCGTCAGCTTCACCTATGAACCAACCATAAACAGTGTCATCCTTTTTAACTACGATAACAGGATCTTCGATAGCTTCATAACCAGCGAAGTCTTTAACATTACCGGTAACTGTCATAGGAGTCAATTCATCATTATAATCCAGAAGGAAATTAGTCATATCTTCGGTGGAAGGAGTATCGGAAATAATAATATATTGGTCATAAGTAATGGTTTCCTTAGCTTCACAGGCATAGGAAGCGTAAATATCTTTATAACCAGCACCGCCTGTTACATAGGTTACAGGATGGCCATTATTGTCTCCAGGCACCAATACGGAAGTAGCAAAAGTATTGGCTTCTGTTTCACCATAAGTGATAGAAGCGTTCAAACCTGTATCACCATCGTCAAAGGTGGCCATATAACCGCCGTCATCACCTTTATTAGTCATGGAGAAGGTATTGTTTAATTTAGCCGAGGCTTTAGTATCGTTATTTTTCACCGCGGTGTACATATAAACAAATTCTTCACCAGGAGCGATAGCATAATAAGTCATGATATCGAGATCATTGCCGTCAAGAACATAATCTCTGGTAACGCGGACAGCTTTAAGACCGCCGCTTTCAACTTCAGCTTTGGCGTCAAAATCATAATTTACTATTTCATACTTAATTTGACCAGCATTGCCAGGAGACCATGCATCCCAGTTGTTTACTAAGAACTCAATGGACCAAATAGTATCACGGCCAAAGGTTACGTTGCCAGCCTCAAGATTTGCCGCTCCGTCTTTAACGGTTAATCTACCAGCATCCAAAACGGAACCAGAGGGATAACCCCAAGGATTACGGGTGCCTACGGAAATAACTATACCAACTTTATCATTCATAACAATGATATCATTAGGATGAATGGCTTCACCATTTTCAAATACCGTAGTACTGCCATCAGCCGCATCACCTAAATAATCGCTGACTGTACCAATATAAAGTTTATCGGTAGAAACAGCACCGGTAGCTATATCAGCAGATACAAAATAAGTATTGGAATCGCCTTCTTGCTCGTAAACGATGTCCCCGGAAGCAAAGGCACCGAAGGAAAGGCAAAATACCAACAATATGCCTAAAACTACACTTAAAACGCTTTTTTTCATTTATGTTCCTCCTAAAAGATATCTCTCTAAATCATTTTTTCATTTCACGACTATATTTTCACTCTAATCTCTATATTCACATCATCCCTTTCCCTAATTCACTGCCACTTTCACATAATTCTTATGCATAAAAATGCATAGTATAAAAGTTAGCAGCATACTTAACAATAAAAAAAACATCAATATAACAATAATTTTAACATTCACTTGACACTATGTCAATAATAAATTCATATTTAGCAATTTAATTTATCTAACAAAAAATCATTTAGTATAATTATACATAGAAATGAGTGTTTTCCTCTCGGCAAGTATTGCATATACTTGAAAAATATTTATGTTTTAAATAATAATACCCAATAAAGTGAATATTATTGTTTTAAGATAATAGGCAGAACAACTATTATATTTCCCGAAATCAAAATATTTAAGAGTAATC
>CAWVFN010000018.1:0-4509 GCA_963928475.1 Bacillota bacterium | reverse complement strand
TAAATGATATACTGTAGAAAAATATAATAAGGAGATATCAGAAATGCCAAGTAAATATGTGGATTGGAATACCATTACTAATTTTATTATAGACGCCTTCCATGGCTACGGTATACCTAAAGATGAGGCGAAAATTTGTGCCGATGTCCTTTTAGAAGCAGATAAAAGAGGTATTACCTCTCACGGAGTAAATAGATTTAAACCTATATATATAGACCGAATTAAAAAAGGTATTCAACAGCCGACCACTAATTTTGAAATCATACGGGAAACGCCTACCACCGCCGTTATTGACGGACATCATGGCATGGGACAGGTGATAGGCTGCCGCTCAATGAATATAGCTATTGAAAAGGCGAAAAAATACGGCATGGGTATGGTTGCGGTACGTAATTCCACTCACTATGGCATAGCCGGATATTACGCCACTATGGCTACAGAACAGGATTGTCTTGGCATCACCGGCACCAATGCTCGCCCTTCTATCGCGCCGACCTTTGGGGTTGATACTATGATGGGAACAAATCCACTTTGCATAGGATTGCCAACTGATGAGGCTTTTCCCTTCGTTATAGACTGCGCCACTTCCATTACCCAAAGAGGAAAAATAGAATATTGGGCTCGGATCAATAAGGAAACTCCGGAAGGGTTAGTAATAACCAAGGATGGGAAAACTTTAACAGACTCGGAAAAAATCCTGACTGCCTTAACAGAAGGAGAAGCGGCATTTGCCCCTTTAGGCGGTATCGGCGAAGAACTGGCCGGATATAAAGGCTATGGCTATTGCTGCGCTGTGGAAATATTATCTGCCGCTCTCCAAAGCGGTAACTATATGAGAATGTTATCTGGTATCGGGGAACACGGCGAAGCCGTACCCTACGGTCTGGGACACTTTTTCATAGCCGTTGATACCAACGCCTTTATGGGAGCCGACGCTTTCAAAAAAACAGCAGGTGATATCTTAAGAGAGCTTAGAGCATCGGAAAAGGCACCAGGTGCCGAGCGTATATTTACTGCTGGCGAAAAAGAATATCTCGCGAAAATTGATACTGCTGATAAGGGTGTTCTCATTAATGAAGCCGTACAAAAAGAACTCTTGGAAGTGCAAAAAGACTTGGGACTGGATAAATATGACTTAGGATTCTAATGCCTTAGATTTACGCAAAAACCAGCATAACTATTAAATAAGTAAATCGCAAAAATCAGTCACTTTCAAAAAGAGCATGACCTGTAAGGTCATGCTCTTTTTTTCTCTAATCGCCTCAGTATAATAATGAGAAATAGAAAACGCGGTTTGTCACTATAACGTCTTGAACTATCTATCTGTTGCTGATGGGGCTATACTTAATTAAATTACACCTTAAATAGGCTAACTTACACTACAAGAATTTAGTTTTCGTACTGTTTCCAGTCAGGATCATCATTCAATTTTGTCCAATGCTCATGGACGCCGTCTTTAAGCTCATAATCGTGACTATTGGTAGCCTCCTGCACTGCCAGATAATACCAGGTTCCCCGTTGATTATCAGGCCATACGTTCATACCCTCTAAAAGATCAGACTCATCTTCTGGCATACGTTTCAGCACCCGATTGATCATAGTCATGGTTTCTGCCCGGGTAATCAGATTATCAGGACGAAAAGTACCGTCCGCATAGCCAATAATCCAGCCAAGACTGGCAGCACGCTCAATTTCTCTTTCTGAATAATGACCATCAATATCCGAAAAATCACTGCTTATCTCAATATCAGAGTCATCAAACCTGGCGCAAATGGCAGCTAATTCACCTCTGGTTATAGGAGTATTGAAATCAAAATATTCTGATGATCTGCCATAAAGTATGCCCATATTAGCCAAAGTAGAAATGGCAGTATTGCACCATACGCCTTTGCCAACATCGTCAAAAGTATTCTCTTCTGTTAGATACTCATCTCTGACATCTTCATTAAGTAAACGGAATATAATTGTAGCAATCTCACCGCGGCTAATATTGTTCAATGGGCGAACAGTGCCGTCTTCATAACCAATAATATAGGCAAAATGATCTTTACCATTTAACCAGCCAGGCACATTCGTAGCCTCCCAGCCAGCATATACGGTTTTTTCAGAGGTCATCTCAATTTCCTTTATGGGTTTAGCGAGCTCTGCATCAGCATACCATCCCGTAAAGGTGTAACCTTCACGAACAGGAACTTTATCCAAAGGTACTACTGTACCAATAGCGAATTCCTCATCACTATATTCAGTGCCGCCGTTAGACTCATAATGTAATGTATAATAGAGTATCTTAGTATTTTTTACAGTCCAGCTTTCTTCTTCTCCTTGGTTTTTAGTTACAGAGCTAACGTAATCCTTAATGGGATTTTCCGTTATAGTATAGTTCACGTTGGCAGGAAAATCATAGAATATATGCTGCCATTGATCAGCTGCTTTAATTTCTACATTTTCCAAAGTGCTTTTATCAATTTCACGCACTAAATTCACTGTAACTGACTCAGCAGCTTCACCATCCCAGTCCTTGGTTACGGTAATATTCTTACCAGGCGTGCCTATAATCAATGAACCATAGTTAGAAATAGCGCCGCCGTATTGAGCATGATTACCAATAAATATATTACTGTACTTATCTTGAGCCAAACTTAAAGGTTTATCTGTGTCTTCGTCAAGATACAGTGCTGTGGTACCGCTGGCTAATTCATGATAAGCCAAATCTGCTGGAACTAATAGGGCTTCATCATCTACTTCCTCGACTTTTTTCCAGTTAAGTCTTGTTCCGTCCAGCATATAATCAGTAATTGATACCTTGTCATCAGAAGAACCAAGCTGTACATAAAGAGCGTTGTCGTTGACGCCATCTTCCTCCTCTATACCATTCTTATAAAAAACAGCCCCATCTGTAGAATTAAGATAACTGTGTGTTACCGCCTGGGATGAGGAAAAATAAGCAATAGCGTCTCCTGTATTGATATCCGTTGTGTTTTCCTGGAATAATACCCTATCCATAGAGGTGTTTACTCCGCCATTGGATAAATTAACAGCACCACCCTGGGTAGCAGCTGTATTTTCTTGAAAAACATTTTTATTGAAAGTTACTTCTGAAGTACCATCGACATCAGATGCAATATGCATGGCTCCACCGTGCTTAGCGGCATAATTCTTAATAAAGTTACAGTTAGTTACAGACATAACATCGATACGCTCCGCGTAAACAGCACCGCCATTACCACTTGCACTGTTTATTGTTTTGTTATTAGTGAAGGTTGTATCAGCCATTGTAACTTTACCGGCAGCCTCTGACAGTAAAATAAAAGCAAGAGCTCCTCCCTGGGATGAGGATGTATTATCTTTAAACTCACTGCCTATAAAAGATAAATCTTGCTGTCCAGAGCTGTGATTCACATAGACAGCACCGCCGTAAATCGCGTTACCAGCAGAGGTACTACCGCCAGCGGAATTGTTAAAAAATTTACTATTTTCTATCTTTAATGTAAAATTCTTACAGCGTTCACCACAAATAGCGCCGCCGCCGACATCTGCCATATTATTTGTAAAGGTAGAATTCTTTATATTAATTTCAACTTTATCATTTATAATGGAACAGATAGCACCACCCTGATGAGCCTCAAAAGATGTAAAGGTACAGTTGTCAACTGTCAATTTAGTATTATCGCCATAGGTAGTAGTGCTGGAACCTCCCCCTACTATAATGGCACCGCCATAAAAAGCCTTTTTCACAGCACTATAAGAACCGCTGGTGTCTGTTTCCTCGCCGGAAAAAGCAATGTCTTTTATAGTAACGGTCTTTCCTCTAATATCGAAAATACTGTAATATTTACCGCTCAACTCCTCAGAAACGCTGGCTGTTTTAATAATCGGCCTTTCATTTTCACTATTCAATAAACCGCAAATAGTTAGATTGTTGTTAATTATTACTGTCTCGTTTACAGTAAGATCGCTGGCAATACAAATAGTATCACCATCACCACCATTTTCCACTGCCTTATTAAGAGTCTTGTAGGGGGAATTCTCCTCACCAGTGCCAGTTTCATCACTGCCTAACGCGGAAACATAAATAACTTTACCTTCATCATCCCCATCATCTAATGGTGACGCAAAGGCAGGAACTGACAGTAAGCAGGTTAACATAAAAACAAAACATAAACTTACCAATAATCTGCCTTTCATATAAAATACCTCCTATTCCTATTAATGCCAAATACAAAAAAGTGTACTTTTTTGCAACTAAAAATTGTCTGTTAAATTACAATAATTGGTAAAAATATTACATAATTATATATTGTAAAGCCTGATAAGATATGATATAATTTTATCCACTAAAATAAATGCGGACGATACGTAAAAGTACACTTTTTTTTTAATTTATTTACTCCAAATAACTCTTCGTATTAGTAAATTGTTATATATATAAAACTTTTCACTATAGATGCCAGGCATTACCCCTTATTTCATTTTTTCACAAAAATAACAAATATAGAAAATAAGATGTAT
>CAWVFN010000017.1:0-5507 GCA_963928475.1 Bacillota bacterium | reverse complement strand
TAAAAGTTCCCGGTCCCGACAGTGGTCTGGGTCTTGATGAATCCTTCCAAATTGGCGATAACTACTTCATCAATGATGATGAATATGATGAATTCCTTTATGATCCCAGTCACTTCTTCCTCACTAAAGTATATCCCAGAAAGTTTAAGGCCTTAGAACCCCTATCTAAGCTCTGCTTCCAAACACCAGTAGAATTTGCCCTTTATATTGAAATGTCTACCTTTGCTCAACCTGAAGTACAGGCTGCTTTGGAAGCCCTGAAAAGAGGCGGTGAAGCCTCAGCGAAATGGGTCGGTGGTTTAATGGAAATAGTAGGCGGCATCGCTAAAAGAGGATATCCCCTCGGAGCTGCCAGCGCATCTACCTGTGGTTTTGATATGTTTTCTGACAACGTACGCGGTCTTATTAATTCTGTTACAGATATTTACGCTAATCCGGATAAACTCCTGGCCGCTGTAGATTACATGACTGAAGTGTGCATTCAGAAGGCCGTAGCCAGCTGCAAAGCCATGAATTTAGAATACTTCTTTATTCCTCTCCATGCTGGTGTTGATGAGTTTATGAGCGAAGAAAATTATCGTAAATTCTATTGGCCCAGTCTCCAAAAACTCATCTACGCTTTAGTAGATATCGGCGTGGTACCCTATGTATTCTGCGAAGGCAAATATAATTCCCGCCTGGAAATTATTAAAGAAGTACCTAAGGGCAAAGTTATCTATATGTTCGAAGAAGTAGATATAGTTAAAGCCAAAAAAGTTTTAGGCGATACAGCCTGCATCTGCGGAAATATTCCCACCTCTCTTTTAGCCTACGGCAAAAAAGAAAGAGTTGTTGAAGAAACCAAACGTATGTTAGACGCCTGTGCACCTGGAGGCGGTTTCATTATGGACTGCTCTATCGTACTTGATAATGCTAACAGAGAAAATCTGGAAGCCTGGCGCGATACTACTTTAGAATACGGCAAATATTGATAACATCTCCACTCACCATAAATAATATCCCAAGAAGCCCGGCGCTGCTGCGCCGGGCTTCTTCTTTATTCTTTTCTCTTATTCTATTCTTGATATAAAATCAATCTTTGTTAATGTCAAAGAACCAAAGCTTTAATTAACTCAAGTTATTTGGCCGGATAGAAACCAGAAGGCGTTTCCGCTAAGTTAATCATGATATTTTTCATCTGAGTATAATGTTCCAAAATGACCTTATGGGTTTCACGGCCTATGCCGGATTCCTTATAACCGCCAAAGGGAGCACCGGCAGGTATACTATTATATGTATTAACCCACATACGGCCTGTTTCTATCCCACGGCAAACACGCATAGCTCTATTAATATCTCTAGTCCAAACAGCGCCGCCTAAACCGTAATCGCTGTCATTGGCCATCTTAATAACTTCTTCTTCTGTCTTAAATTTAATTACCACAGCTACGGGACCGAATATTTCTTCCCGGGCTACCCGCATATCATTTGTGATATTAGTTAGTAATGTCGGCCGCATAAAGCAGCCTTTGGCCAATTCGCCCTCAGTAATGCGGTCACCGCCGCAGGCTACTGTCGCTCCCTCTTCTTTCCCTATTTCAATATATTTGAGAATATCATTTAAATGAGATTCATAGATCTGCGCACCCATCTGAGTATCATCTTCCCAGGGAAGCCCGACTTTTACTTTATTAAAAGCATCTACCGCATCAGCTACAAATCTATCATAAATATCCTCATGGACAAAGACACGGGAACCAGCGCAGCAAACCTGACCTTGATTAAATAAAATGCCTAACTGCAGTCCGTCCATAGCCATATCCCACTGACAATCAGGGAAATAGATGTTGGCAGATTTACCTCCTAATTCCAGCGTTGATGGGATTAGCTTAGAGGCCGCAGCCTCAGCCACATTACGCCCTACTTCTGTGGAACCAGTAAAGGCTAATTTGCGAAATCCCTTATGTTCGAGGATATACTGTCCTGATCTTGAACCTTTACCTGTAACTACATTGAAAACACCAGGAGGCAGTACGTCACCAATAAGCTTAGCCAATTCTAAAACACTCAATGACGTATAGCTTGAAGGTTTAAAAACAGTACAAGAACCAGCGGCCAATACAGGAGCAAGTTTCCAAGCTGCCATTAAAAATGGGAAGTTCCAAGGAACAATCTGACCTACAACGCCAATGGGTTCACGTAAAATGATACTCAAGGTATTCTCATCCAACATTGCGGCAGAGCCCTCTTCAGTCCGTACCGCACCGGCAAAATACCGAAAATGGTCAGAGGAAAAAGGAACGTCAATAGTCATGGTTTCTCTGATAGGCTTACCATTATCCAAGCTTTCAATCAAAGCGAGTTTTTCTTTGTTTTCATCAATGATATCAGCTATCTTCATTAAATAATCCGCTCGCTCAATAGGCGGTACCTTTTTCCAAGTTTCCCAGGCCTTCCAGGCGGCAGCTACCGCAGCGTCAACATCCTCTTTTGTCGCTTCGGCACAGGTCGAAAGCAACTCACCATTAGCTGGGGAAAAGGATTGAAAAGTACCGCCGTCAGAAGCATCTACCCACTTGCCGTCAATAAATAACTGGTAACTTTCTCTTGCTGGATTTTTCATAATAAACACTCCTTTTCAAGTTCTGTAAAAATAATTCCATATACCTTATACTTCCTGCCAAAACATGAATGAGTGACAACTTAAACAATAAAAAACTAAAAATTTTAACCAAAAGTGACTTAGTATAATCCTGACACACCATTTGAAACCGCTTTTTCTTTATTTTATCATTTGCATTTTCAAATTTCAATCTAAACCATTAGACAAAATATCGCAAAACCAGTATTTTCCACGTACCTATTAACGTCATCACGTTTTTAAAGCAAAAATTATCTATTGTTTAACTAATTACTGTCTATTTAACCTTTTATCTCTCTCTTTTAGATTTTTGTTTCCAGCTCCTTATGGACCGCTTCATATAACTCCCTAAAATCACTAAACTGATAATCAGCCAAGGCAGTTATCTTTTCTCTATCCTTAGCGGAAAATTTATCATACATATAAACCAAATCGATTCCCGCCGCTTTGGCCGCTTGGGCTCCGGATAAGGAATCCTCAAAGGCAAGGCATTCTTTAGGTTCCAGCTGTAACTTTTTCATAGTTTTTATATAGACTTCCGGATCCGGTTTAATATTCTTCACGTCTTCTTTCACATAAACCGCAGAAAAATATTGATCAATAGAAGCACGCCTCTTTATATTTTCATTCCTTCGCCGATAAATATCCATGTTAGTTTTTTTAGTAGTAGTAGCTATAGCTAAAATCAGACCACAGTTTTTCAAAATATCTAAAACTTTTTTCACCCCAGCTTTGTAAGTTACTACATTAGAAAGATAGGAATCGGCGATAGTATAACGTAAATCATGTATCTTTTCAGCGGAAATAGAGACATTGTATTTTTCCCGCAAAAAAACGCAGTATGATAAATAAGGATTAGCGTCACCGCGGCATGATGCCAACATCTTATCACGAAAAAAACCAATAGTATCCTCGTCCACGTTTACTCCGGCGATTTGCTTAATTAGAATTTTATCTATTTTATTCCAAATACCCATGGAATCAACTAAGGTTCCATCCCAGTCAAATATCGCTGCTTTTTTATTCTCTATCATCATTTTACCTCCTTACGCTAACTTCTAACTACATTACTGTTTATTAAATATGCCATAACATATAATAAACTAAAATACCCTCAACAAATGGTTTTGCAAAATAATTTTTCCAGCGGCATCAAGGTATAATAACAAACTACCAGTAAAATAATAGTATATAAATACGCTGATAAATATATTGCCCACAACCAATAAACACAGACGATTTCCCAAAAGCGCCGTAAAAACTTTATTATTTCCCTCAAATATTTCTTTCCGAAAAATCAGTAAAATTATATTTTAAATATAATAGCATAACACAGGTAATAAAGCTATAAAATAAGTACGCCCGTTAATGACAGCATACCATAATTTACGGAGGATAATTTATGTGTACAGCTATAACATATAAAACCCAAGATCTATATTTCGGCAGAACTCTGGATAATTATTTTTCATATGATGAGGAAGTAACCATAACACCGCGTTACTTTCCTTTTCGCTTCCGCCACGCAGTATGCCAAGAAAAACACTACGCCATGATAGGCACAGCCTATATCACCAATAATTATCCCCTCTATTATGAAGCAGTTAATGAAAAAGGACTGGCAATAGCGGGTCTAAATTTTGTAGATAACGCAGTTTACCAAGAATTACAGCCAAATAAGGACAATATAGCCCCTTTTGAGTTTATACCCTGGATTTTAAGTCAATGCAGCTCCATAAAAGATGCCTGCCTTCTATTAAATAAAATTAATTTAGTTAACACACCATTCAACGAAAAACTACCCTTAGCCCAACTACATTGGCTGATGGCTGATAATAATACAGCCATAACAGTAGAAGCTGTGGCAGAAGGTATAAAAATATATCCCAATCCTATTGGTGTCCTCACTAATAATCCACCCTTCGATAAACAACTATTTCAACTTAATAATTACATGAATTTATCCCCTCAGAACCCCAAGAACCTTTTTTCTGAAAGATTAAATCTCGAAACATACAGCCATGGCATGGGCGCCTTGGGCTTGCCTGGAGATTTATCTTCTCAATCTCGTTTTGTCAGAGCCGCCTTTATAAAAATGAATTCCGTTACCAAAAATACTGAAAATGAAAGTGTAAACCAATTCTTTCATATTTTAGGAGGTGTAGAGCAACAAAGAGGATGCTGTAAAATTAAGGATGACACTTATGAAATAACAAGTTACACATCTTGCTATAATATCAATCAAGGCATCCTATACTATACTACTTACGGCAATCACCAAATTACAAGGGTAAATATGGCTAAAGAAAATTTAGACGGTTCACAGTTGATACATTATCCCCTAAGCCAGGAGGAACAAATCCAAGAAGGAAATTAATAGGTCAATATTTCCTAACTAATCAATAAAATAAGCGGTCTGACCTTGTTGATCAGACCGCTTTCGCGTATTCATAAATAATAAATATAAATAGTTTATGGAAATATAAATCAGGATACACAATAATATTGCTGGTGTATCCAGGTTTACATATCCAATAATATATGGATAATCTCACACCCTATAACATCGACAAAATTATACATAGTTGAATTTATATCTTAGAACACATACTCCCAAAATTAAAAGTTCATGCTCATCATGCCTCAACTTTTGATAGAAGCGTCAATGTCTCTACATGGCACGAGAGGATAGAAAGTACGTCATTTGCCGGGCGGTTCGTCCGACTTGATCCACCGCTGTTTTTGCCCTTTCAGTCGTATGTGGGAACATATCTACTTGCTATGTACTTTTAAAAACTGTTTAATAACTCTTGTAACTCTTCTATTACACTTTGGTATTCACTATATGTATTCCCGTTCAGCAGTTTTCTTTTCTCAGAAAGAACTG
>CAWVFN010000016.1:0-18848 GCA_963928475.1 Bacillota bacterium | reverse complement strand
GTTACGGTTATGCCCTTTATTTCGGCGGCTTTATATTTAGGTCAGTTTTTCACTCCGCTTTTCCTTGCTTTGATAAGGATTTTTTGTGGTGATACAGCTTATTTGCCTTATTACACGGCTATATTTTTATCGTTGTTTTTTATTATTTGCTCCCGCCATTTAGGTGAGGAGGACTAAGGTTTATCTTTATGTTATGCTTCAGGGCTGCGAGGTTGGTTTTCAGTTGATTCAGGCATTTTGGCAGCTGATAACGGTATAGCCTGCTTCAGTTACGGCGTTGGTGAGGACTTCGTCATCCACATTGTCCTCCAGGGAGACGGTAGCTGTTTTTGCCGCCAGATCCACAACAGCGGAGGTAACGCCGGGTACAGCTTGTAAGGCTTTTTCCACATGAGCCTGGCAGTGACTGCACATCATACCTTCGATAGTGATTATTTTTTTCATATTATCATTTCCTTTCTGATCATTTTGGTTTAGGGATTTTTTTTCTGTTGTTATTGTTGTCGTGGTTGCCTTTTGTGGCTGTGCTTTAAAGAAGCGCAGTCTAAGAGCGTTGCTGACAACACAGAGAGAGCTGAGGCTCATAGCTGCCGCTCCCAGCATAGGGCTGAGGGTTAAGCCAAAGAGGGGGTAGAGGGCGCCGGCGGCGATAGGTATGCCTAAGATATTGTAAAAAAAGGCCCAGAAGAGATTTTGCCGGATATTTCTCATTGTGGCATTGCTTAATTTTATAGCTGTTACCACATCTCTCAAGTCATTTTTCAGCAGTACTATATCGGCGGAGTCCAGAGCCACATCAGTACCGGCGCCGATGGCGATACCCACATCGGCTTTTATGAGGGAGGGAGCGTCGTTGATTCCGTCTCCTACCATAGCTATTTTATGGCCTTGTTTTTGCAGTTTCTGGACAGCTCCGGCTTTATCTTGGGGCAGGACTTCTGCGATGGCTTCTGACATGCCCAGGGTCTTTTTTATAGCTTCGGCTGTAAAGGAGTTATCGCCGGTGAGCATAATGGTACGGAGGCTCAAGGCCTGTAATTCTTGTATAGCCGCTGGTGTAGTTTGGCGCAGGGTGTCGGCGGCGGCGATGATACCTAATAGTTTTTTTTCAGAGCTGAAAAGGATAGGTGTTTTACCTGCGGCAGCCATTTCTGTGAGGATATTTTTAGTTTTTGCGTCTATGGAGATATTTTGTTTTTCCAGAAAGGCGGCGTTGCCGCCATAGTATTTAGCTCCATTGATCAGGGCTTCTACTCCTTGTCCTGTATATGCTTTGAAGTTTTCCCCTGGCGGTGCCTGAATTTTTTGGCTTTGAGCTTTGGCGGTGATGGCTGCGGCCAGAGGATGTTCGCTGCCTTTTTCCAAGGCGTAAGCTAAGGCTAAGAATTGCTGTTCATTGATATTTTGTTCTAACAGGGTGATATCAGTTACTTGTGGTTCACCTGTTGTCAGGGTTCCGGTTTTATCCAGGACTATAGTATCGACGCTTTCCAGTTCTTCCAGGGCGGCGGCGGTTTTTACCAAGACGCCGTATTCAGCGCCTTTACCTGTAGCCACCATTATAGCCACAGGTGTGGCCAAGCCCAGGGCGCAGGGGCAGGAAATCACGAGAACGGCGATAGCCCGGGAGAAGGCGAATTCGAAGCCGTAACCTGTTATAAGCCAGACAATAGCGGTAAGGAGGGCGATAGTCATAACAGCGGGCACGAAAATACCGCTGACTTTATCAGCTAATCTGGCGATAGGGGCTTTGGAGTTTCCCGCTTCGTCCACTAAGCGGATTATCCTGGCGATGGTGGTATCTTCTCCTACTCTGGCGGCGCGGAAACGGAAGGAGCCGTTTTTATTGAGGGTAGCGGAAATGACTTCATCGCCTGGTTTTTTAAGGACAGGTATACTTTCTCCGGTGATAGCGGACTGATCCACGGAGCCTTGTCCTGATAAGACGATGCCGTCGACGGGAATTTTTTCTCCTGGTCTGATTAGGATGACATCTCCTTGGCGCAGATCCTTAGCTAAGACACTGATTTCCTTTTCCTCTTTGATGACGACTGCTTTTTTGGGAGCCAGATCCACTAATTTATCCAAGGCGTCGGAGGTTTTAGCTTTAGAGCGGGATTCAAGGTATTTTCCTACAGTTACCAGGGTCAGAATCATAGCGCAGGATTCAAAGTAGAGATCATGGGAGTAATGTTTTACCGTTGACATATCTCCCTGTCCCAGGCCGTAGGCCATGGCGTAGAGGGCGAATATACCGTAGATTAAGGCGGCGGCGGAGCCCAGAGCCACTAAAGAGTCCATATTGGCGCTTTTTTTCAGCAGGGCTTTAAAGCCGGAGATATAGAATTTTTTATTAATGACCACAATGGGCAAAGTGAGGAGCAGTTGGGTCAAGGCAAAGACCAGGGCGTTTTCCTGTCCTTGAAATATTTTAGGCAGAGGGAGAGACAGCATATGTCCCATGGCTAAGTACATGAGGGGCAGGAGGATGGCCAGGGAGGAGATAAGTCGTGTTTTAAGGATTTTTTCTTCTTTTTTGGCGTATTCTTTTCTTTGCCGCCATTCTTTTTGGAAGCCGCTGTCTTCTTTATTTTGTTCTGTGTTCAGAGACATAGCGCCGTAGCCCAGATTTTCTACTTTTGTGATAATATCCTGGCTGCTGAGGTTATTTTCGTCATATTCCACGGACATCTCATTGGCCAGGAGGCTTACTTCGGCTTTGGCTACTCCTTTTAGGCTGTTGACGCCTTTAGTGATATTAGCCTGACAGGCGGCGCAGCTCATTCCTGTTATGCTGAATTTTTCCTTTTTCATACTTGCTGTTCCTTTATTTTAATTTTTTCACTAAATCCACTGCTTCTGTCAAGATTTCCAGATTGCCTTTTTGTATTTCCTGGACAACGCAGGTATTCAGATGATCCGCCAGGATCAGGTAGCCAAAGCTCTGTAAGGCTTTTTCCACCGCCGCTACCTGGGTGAGTATATCGCCGCAGTAGCGGTTATCCGCTATCATTTTTTTTAATCCGTTCATTTGTCCGATCATACGGTTAAGACGGTTTTGCAGTTGTTTTTGCTCCTCTTCACTTCTGGGATCAGCTTTATAGCGGCAGTGGCAGTCTGTTTCTGAGGAAGTTGTTGTCTGGAAATTTTCTTTCATCATATAGCTCCTTATATACCCCCATAGGGTATTTTTATGGTATGATTATATACCCATGAGGGGTATTTGTCAAGGTATTTTGTTGATTATTGTGGAGGTAATATTTTCAGCCAAACTAACATTATATATGATATTTCCAGTTTAAGGTGGTTTAATAACAAAATACCCCTTGCCGCCATATATTTTGGTGGTAAGGGGTATTATTTTTAGAGATTATGTAAGTAGTCGGCGGTTGTTTGGGGTACGGCGAAGGTAAGCTGGAAGCCCTTAATATCTAAGGTAACATAGGGGGCGTCGCCGTAGGAAATAAGTTCAGCTCCTGGTGATAGAGTCAGGTCATCTTTATCCTGTCCCAGTTTGATAGTTTCACTTTGATTGAGGATAAATTTACGTTCAGCCTGAGTATCTGAAGGTAACGATTCTATTTCCCAGTTTTCCAGGGCCAGCTTATTGATAAAGTCCTCTATGGCCTCATCTGTGTTCAGGGTTTTTATAGTTTCGCCGTCAGCGGCGTCAGTTATTGCGATATATTGTTCTTTTTTCTCCTGGGTGTCGCTGTTAGTGCCGGCGCAGGCGGCCAAAACAAGGGTAAAAAGCAGGAGGAGGGGAAGAAGATATTTTTTGCCCATAACATTACCTCTTTAAATATTATTATTTTGTTTCAGTATTGCGGTTATATAGTCGAGATGTCCTTGAAAGCGGGGAAGGAAGACTGAAGGTTTAGTAGTCATAACCTCAATATTTCCCTTTGTTGCCTTGGTTTTCAGGTCATGTTCAGCTAATACGTGAGCCAAATGGCGTACCGTACCTAAGCCGCCGTCGATAATTTCCGCTTGGGGGAAATATTTTTGGATCAGGGGCAGCAGGAAGAGATAATGGGTACAGCCTAAGACAATGACATCGATATCTTTAAGTCCTTGGAAGAGCTGGGTCAAATATTTTTCCCCTTCAGCGTCATTATAGTGTCCCTGTTCCACTAAATCGGCTAAGCCCGGCGCTGGCAGATTGATTATCTGGCCGCGGCTTTGGCATTTTGCCAATAATTTGTGGAATTTAGATTCCCGCAGGGTAAGAGCGGTAGCCAGAACTGCTACTCGTTTATTTTCCGCTTTTTCCACTGCTGGTTTCAAAGCTGGTTCCATACCTAAAATTGGGAAGTCGTAGCAGGCTCTGATATCTTCTATAGCCACACTGGTAGCGGTATTACAGGCTACTACCATAGTTTTTATGCCTTTGGCGTTCATAGTTTCAGCGGCCTGGCACAATCCTTTTTTAATAATAGCCGGTTCTTTATCGCCGTAGGGGAAATTAGCTGTATCGGCATAATATATGAAGTTTTCTCCGGGGAGGGAGATTAAGGCCCGTGCCAGGACGGATATGCCTCCCACGCCGGAGTCGAAAATTCCTATGGGATTGGTTTCTTTCATAAAAAAACCTCTTTATTCTGGTTTTCATAGTTATTATACACCTTCAGGGTAAAAAAATAAAGACAGGTCTTTTGCAGGTAATTTTTCTGTGCTATAATAATAGAGAGAAGAAGAAAAACAAGCAAAGGAGATAATTTCATGGGTGATATCTATAATTTTTATGCTGGTCCCGCTGTTTTGCCCCAGGAAGTATTAGTCCAGGCTCAGCAGGAGCTTTTAGATTTTCAGGGTACTGGTATGTCGATTTTAGAGATAAGTCATCGTGCCTCAGCCTTTGACGATGTAATAGTGGAAGCGGAGAAAAACATATTGGAGCTATTGGGTTTAGACTCTGATTATCAGGTTCTTTTTTTACAGGGTGGAGCCAGTACGCAGTTTTCCATGGTTCCTCTTAATTTTTTGCGCCCTGATGCCACGGCGGATTATGTTATCACTGGTTCCTGGTCTGAGAAAGCTTTAAAAGAGGCGAAAAAAATAGGCGGCACCCATGTAGCTTTTACAGATAAGGATAACAATTTTATCCGGGTACCCAAGGATGAGGAAATCCAGTTAAGTGAGTCTCCGGCTTATGTTCATATAACCACCAATAATACGATTTACGGCACAGAATTCCGTAAGATGCCGTCAATCAAGGCTCCTTTAATAGCTGATATGTCCTCTGATATTCTTTCTCATCCCTTTGACGCCAGAAAGTTTGCTTTAATTTATGCTGGTGCTCAGAAGAACTTAGGTCCAGCTGGTGTTACGGTAGTTATAGCCAATAAAGAATTTTTAAGTACGGCTCAGGAGGTCAACGCTACAATGCTGGCTTACAGTACCCATTCGGAGAAGAAGTCGTTATATAATACGCCTCCTTGTTTCAGTATTTATCTGGTCAATCTGGTAAGCCGCTGGCTTAAATCACAAGGCGGTTTAGAGGCCATAGCCAAGGTCAATGAGGAAAAGGCTGGTTACATTTATGATGTCATAGACAACAGCCATGATTTTTATCGTGGTCACGCTGAGAAGGATAGCCGTTCTCTGATGAATATAACCTTTACTCTGGCAGATAAGGAATTGGAAAAGGATTTTGTGGCGGAAAGCACGGCTCAGGGTCTTATTGGCTTAAAGGGTCATCGTTCTGTGGGTGGTTTAAGGGCTTCGGTCTATAATGCCATGCCCTTGGCGGGTGCCAAAGCTTTGGCCAGCTTTATGTCTGATTTTATGGCACGTCACAGTTAAGGGTTTGGCTAGTTTTTCAGTTAGTTACGAAAAGTTTTTTTGTAATAAAAGATACAGCCCCTCGGCTTAGGCCGAAGGGCTGTTTTTGTTGTCAGGAAGATCAAGGTTTTTCCTTATCCTGCATATCGTTAACGGTATCTTCGGCGTTGTCTTTAATATCCTCGCCTGCGTCTTTAACGGCGTCACCAGTATCGTCTACCATGTCGTCTACGGTGTCAGCGCCGTCTTCTACCATATCCTCAGCGCCGTCTACAGCGTCTTTAGCGCCATTTTCCACATCTTCCACCACACCGCCGTTATCCTGGGTAGCGTCGCCGCTGTTATCGCTGCAGGCGGCGAAAGCAAAGATGAGAGTGAGGATAAGGAGAATACTGATAATTTTTTTCATGTTGCCTCCTTAGGAACTTTCCGCCAAATAAGGCAGCGGGTATTTTTGGCTGGGAAAGTTATATACTTATTTACAAAAATATGTTACCTCAAAGGTGGCAAAATAAAACTGGAAGTTTATAGAAATTTCTCTTGACATAAAAAAGTTAGGGTCTATAATATATGTTAATATGCTTAACAGTTTATTATAATAACTTTTAACGATACGAACTATTAATTAGGGGGTAAAACCGTGTCAGATTATCAAGAGGAGAGCAGTGAGCTTTTCCAGGCTTTACTGCGATTTCGGCGGAATAAGAGTGATTTGCGTACCATGGGCAAATTATGTCTTAGTGAGATGGAGGTATTTGGTATTATAAAAGGTCTTTTTGAGGAGGAAGATGGTGCTGTGCCTTTGCGGATGTCGGAGATCAGCAAGAAGGCAGGTTTATCCAAGCCGGCATTATCACAGATAGTGAATAAGCTGGAAGATAAAGGATTAGTGGAGCGGACTTTTTCCAAGGAGGATCGCCGTGCCACCTATCTTCGCTGTACAGATTTGGGTTTAGTTGTCTATGATCGTGAGCGGGAGCGGATGTCAGAGACACTGAATAACATAGTACGGGAGATGGGAGTAGCCGATAGCAAGGAGCTTATTCGTTTGCTCAATCGTTTAGGGGATATTATAAAAGAGAATTTTGATGCCAAAGAGCAAGGAGAGGTAAAGGAATGAGGAGACTGCTGAAATACTTAAAGAGATCCGCTGGTGCCATAGTCTTAGTATTGCTGCTTTTAATGTTGCAGGCTTATTGTGATCTTTCCCTGCCTCAATACACTTCTGATATAGTTAACGTAGGCATTCAGCAGGGTGGCATTGAGGATATAACGCCCCAGGAGATAAGGGCTGAGGAATTAGATAAGCTGATACTTTTTATGACAGAGGCAGATGGTGCCAGGATAAAGTCTAATTATAGTGAGGAGTCAAAGGATGGCTTAGACATATACAGGCTGAAGTCAGATGTCAGTGAGTCTGAGATCGAGGCCATGAATGATATTTTCGCCTATCCCATGTTTTTGGTTTACGGCTTAGAGCAGGAGGGCTTCAGTGAGGAGGGTGATACCAGTGCTGACATGCTTAAATCCATGTCTGCCGCTGGTTTTGACAGCGAGGTATTCAACGCTTTGCCTCAGATGTCTCCTGAGGAGCGGGAGCCGATAGTGAATGGTATTTTAGAGGGCACCAAGGAATTGAAGAATTTAGATTCCTCAATTTTACAGCAGGTGGCGGTAAATTATGTTAAAAACGAGTATGAAGCCTGTGGTATAGATACGTCAGAGCTGCAATCCCAGTACATTTGGCATACAGGCTTTATAATGTTAGGTTTTGCTTTATTGATAGCGTTATGTACGATTTCAGTGACCTTATTAGCCGCGAGGATAGGTGCATTTTTTGCTCGTGATTTACGTCGGGAGACTTTTAATAAGGTAGTCCATTTTTCCATGGGTGATATGAATAAATTTTCCCCGGCATCTCTCATTACCCGCTGTACCAATGACATACAGCAGGTTCAGATCATGGTGATAATGCTGCTGCGCATTGTCTTTTACGCTCCTATCATTGGTATTGGTGCCATTTTCATGGTTTTTCATGAGGGCAGTTCCATGACCTGGGTTATTGCCATAGCGGTTGCAGCCATCATGGCTTTAGTTGGTTCTCTTATGGCTTTCACCATGCCCAAGTTCAAGCTTTTGCAGAAGCTGGTAGACAGGGTTAATCTTGTGACCAGAGAATTTCTCACAGGATTGCCGGTAGTAAGAGCCTTTAGCCGTGAAGGTCATGAGGAGGAGCGTTTTGATAAGGCCAATAGAGATTTAACCCGGACCACTTTATTTGTCAACAGAGCCATGGCTTTGATGATGCCTACTATGATGTTTATAATGAACGGAGTGGCCGTGCTGATAGTGTGGGTAGGTGCTGATGTTATTAACAGCGGCAATATGCAGGTAGGAGACTTGATGGCCTTTATTCAGTACACTATGCAGATAATCATTTCCTTCCTTATGCTTTCCATGATGAGCATAATGCTGCCCAGGGCCTTAGTTTCCGCCAATCGTATTGCCGATGTCTTAGACACGGAGAACAGTGTAAAAGATCCGGCGGAGCCGGTTAAGTTTCCCGCTGGCGCCAGGGGTGATGTAGTATTCGATCATGTATACTTCCGTTATCCTGACGCTGAGGAGTATGTTCTCAGGGACATAAGTTTTGTGGCTGAGGCAGGGAAGACCACAGCTTTTATAGGCAGTACTGGCAGCGGCAAATCTACAGTAGCCAATCTTATTCCCCGTTTTTTTGACGTAACTGAAGGCAGGATTCTTATAGACGGGGTAGATATAAGAGACGTGACCTGTAAGGATTTACGGGACAAAATCGGCTATGTGCCCCAAAAGGCTATTCTTTTTACAGGGACTGTAAATTCCAACATAGGTTACAGTGGGGTAGAGGATGACAATTTGATTGAAGAGGCGGCAGCGGTGGCTCAGGCCAGTGATTTTATTGGCGCCATGCCTGAGGGTTACGAAAGTGAGATATCTCAGGGGGGCACCAATGTCAGTGGTGGTCAGCGTCAGCGTTTAGCCATAGCCAGAGCCATAGCCAAGGCGCCGGAGATATATCTTTTTGATGATTCTTTTTCCGCTTTAGACTATAAGACAGACGCTTCTTTGCGTCAGGCTTTAGCGAGATATACCGGCGGCAGTACGGTATTGATCGTTGCCCAGCGGATCAGTACGATTTTAACGGCAGATCGCATAGTAGTGTTAAATGAGGGCGAGATTGCCGGCATAGGCACACACAAGGAGCTGTTAGAGACTTCAGAGGTATACCGTCAGATAGCCTTATCACAATTATCCAGGGAGGAATTGGGATTATGAGTGAAACCAGGAGACCCCACCGCCGTGGTCCCATGGGTCGTGGAGCCATAGGGGCGGTGGAAAAACCGAAAAACTTCAAAGAGAGTATAGGTAAGCTTTTTAAATATATGGGCCGTTATAAATTAGCTGTTTTTTTGGTGATAATTTTCGCCATGGCCAGTACAGTATTTTCAATTATTGGGCCGAAGATTTTAGGCAACGCCACAACAGAGCTGTTTAATGGTATGATGAGCCGTTTTTCCGGTGGCAGCGGCATTGATTTTACCGCCATAGCCCATATTTTGCTTACTCTGTTATTGATTTATATAGTCAGTTCTATATTTGGTTATATTCAGGGTTTAATCATGACTGAGGTAACGCAGCGCACTACTTATCGTCTGCGCCGGGATATTTCCCAGAAGATCAATCGTCTGCCCATGAAGTATTTTGACCAGAAACAGCATGGTGAGGTATTATCCTTAGTTACCAACGATGTGGATACTCTTTCCAATGGTTTAAATCAGAGCGCCACTCAGCTGATAACCTCGGTAACCACGGTAATTGGTGTATTGATTATGATGCTGTCCATAGACTGGCTTATCACCTTGGTAGCGGTAGCTATTTTACCTGTTTCCGCCTTTGTTGTATCTTTGGTGGTAAAGGCATCCCAGAAATATTTTAAAGCCCAGCAGGATTATTTAGGTCATGTCAATGGTGAGGTTGAGGAAACCTTTGGCGGTGTCAATGTGGTGCAGTGTTTTAACAAGGAAGGGGAGACGGTGGCTCGTTTTGATAAGGCTAATAATATTTTGTGCCGTTCCGCCTGGAAGTCCCAGTTCCTTTCCGGTTTAATGATGCCGGTGATGCAGTTTATCGGCAATATAGGTTATGTGGCGGTGGTGATCTTAGGTGGTTATTTCGCGGCTCAGGGACGCATAACTGTAGGTAATATTCAGTCCTTTATTCAGTATATGCGCAGTTTTACTCAGCCTATTTCTCAGATTGCCCAGGTTTCCAATATGATACAGTCCATGGCAGCGGCGGCGGAACGTATATTTATTTTCTTAGAGGAGGAGGAAGAAGAAGATCCTGTAGTTACTCAGGGCGCGGCTGAGGCTGTAAGTCTGGAAAAATACAAGGCTCACAGCGGGGAGGTACAGGGTGACGTTACTTTCAGCAACGTACATTTTGGCTATGATCCGGAAAAGATCATCATCAAGGATTTCAGTTCTCAGGTGCGCCGGGGGCAGAAGATTGCCATAGTTGGTCCAACGGGAGCCGGTAAGACTACCATAGTAAAGCTGCTGATGCGTTTTTATGATCTCAACAGTGGTTCCATTGCTTTGGACGGCAAAGACATTGGTGATTTTAACCGTGGTGATTTAAGAAGTGTTTTTGGTATGGTGCTCCAGGATACATGGCTCTTTTCCGGCACGATTATGGAGAATATCCGTTATGGCCGCTTAGAGGCCAGTGATGAAGAGGTGATAGCCGCGGCTAAGGCTGCCCGGGCTCATCGTTTTATCATGACCTTGCCTGGGGGTTATCAGATGGAGTTAAATGAGGACGCCAGCAATATTTCCCAGGGTCAGAAGCAGCTGTTGACCATTGCCCGTACTATTTTAGCTGATCCCAAGATACTGATATTGGATGAGGCTACCAGCTCTGTTGACCCCAGAACAGAAGAGCAGATACAAAAGGCCATGGATACCCTGATGGAAGGACGCACTTGTTTTATTATTGCTCATCGTTTATCTACCATCACCAATGCTGATCAGATTTTGGTGATGAACGAGGGTGATATTATCGAACAAGGCACTCATGAGGAATTACTGGCCCAAGGGGGCTTTTACGCTTCACTTTACAACAGCCAGTTTGAGTCGGTTTCCGCTTGAATCTGAAAGAGGCGAAAATTGCCGCTGGATATTTTTGCTCATTGATCTGAAGATAAAAAATAAGGGAGGAAAGTGTTTCCTCCCTTATTTTTTAGGTATTATTAATTTATGTTGACCTCCCGATGTTTATGGGAGCTGTAGGTATCTACGGTAAAGGAATCCTCCTCCTGATTAAAGGTGACAGTAATAGCGCCGTCCAAGTCTGTGCGGTAGATGGGGATATCATTATTGACAAAATAATTCAGTATTTCGTAGTCAGGATGTCCGTAATTATTTTCCCCAACGCTGATAACGGCGGTTTTGACCTGAGTTTCCCGGTAGAAATCTTGATTATAGCCGGTGGCGCTGCCGTGATGAGGAATCTTCAGAACGTCAGCTTTGAGGTCCTGGTTTTCCGTCAGAATCTGAGACAGGATATCCTTATCAGCGTCGCCGGTAAAGAGAAGATTGAAGTCTTGGTAGCTGACTAACAAGACCATAGACAAGGCGTTATCGGTACCAACTTCTTCTTTATCGGGATAGAGAATTTCAAAGTCCACTCCGCCGATGGTAAAGCTATCGCCGGTTTCCACAGTAATGACCTCGGCGCCGGCAGCCTGAGCCTTGGCTTTATAATCATCATTATAGTAGTAGCCGGCCTGGGTAAAAACGGTCTTTTCCACTTTGAAGAAATCCAGAAGATAGGGCAGACTGGCGGCGTGATCCTCATCGGTATGGGAGAGAAAGATATAATCCAGGGTATTTACTCCTTCATGGAGGAGGAAAGGACGAATTTTATTAATAGTGGTGCTTTGGCTTTCCTCTCCAGCCGCGTCAATGAGGATATTATTGCCCTCAGGGGTAGAGATATAGGCGCAGTCACCTTCTCCTACAGAGAGAAAGGTAATGGTGAAGTTGTTGTCTTTGTTTATGATCTGCCAGGGAAAGAGGGTGATGAGCATAACTGAGACAATGGCGGCGGCAGATAACAGGGGCCGGTGCTGAAGAAGGGTTATGCGGGGAATAATGATAAGCACCAGGAAACAGAGGAGGAGAAGGCTAAGAGGAAAAGCTCCCCGATAATAGTAGGCCAAAGGTATAGTGGTGAGGAAGTGGGCAGCTTTGATAATGGCTTCCGCGATGATTCCCGCTAAGACTAAAGGCGCCGCAGCTATGAAAGAGGAAAAGGGCGCTAAGATAAGGGCGCAGAGAGCGAGAACTACTACACCGCCTACTAAGGAACAGCAGATAGTGTTGATAAAAAGGGAAATAAGGCTGACAGTTTGGAAGTAGTAAGCGATCAGAGGCAGCATGAGTATTTGGGCGGCGATAGTTACCAGGAGGGCGTCTTTGCCGGGAAAGTCTTTTCTCACTATTTTGCGGAGATAGGGGAGAAAGTAGAGGATAGAAAACATCGCCACAAAGGAGAGCTGAAAGCCGGCTAACCATAGGGTAGAGGGACGCCAGAGCAGGATAATGAAACCGGCTAAAGCCAGGCCGGAGAAACCGTCGCCGGGACGTCCCTGGGCGGTAGCGGCGTAAATGAGAAAGCTCATTATGGAGGCCCGGCATACAGCGGGATAAAAGCCGGTGACAGCGGCGTAGAGAAGAAGAGCCGGAGCTAAGAAAAGGAGTACGCCACGGCGTTTAAGATGAAAAAGGGAAGCGAGGAGATGAACAAAAAGGACTACAAAGCCTACGTGGAGACCAGAGACGCAAAAAGCGTGGCGTATACCTGTTTGGGAGAGGGTATCCAGGGTATCTTGATCCAGAGCAGTGGTGTCGCCTAAGAACAAACCGGCGATAATACCACCTCTGTCTGTTGGGATTTTAGCGAGGGCTTCGTTAAATTCCTGACGCAGATAGTAGCCTATTCTCAGTATTAAGTTGCCGCCGCCTTTTTCGATAAGTTTCGCTTCACCGCCGTAGAGGGCTGAGAGAGTGGCTGTGATGCCCTTTTCCCGCTGATAGGAGCTAAAGTCAAAGTTACCGGGGTTAGCTTCTTCGCCGCTTAACAGTGGCATAGCCTTTACTGATAGGAAATCACCATAGTCAAAGCCAGCGTCCTTTTCACAGATGAGCAATACAGTAACTTCCTTTGGTTCTTCCTGGATAGTAGTGGTGGTAAAGGTCAGGGAGAGACTGTTCTCTCCCTGACTGGGAAAACCCGTTACCCAGCCGGTGAGTTCATAATATTCCTGGGGATACCAGGGATATTCCTCAAGGGAATTGCCGCGGAAATCGCTGTAGCAAAATCCGAAGAGGAAAAAGGGAATGAGAAAACAGAGACAGAGGGGAAATTTTCTGAGCCGGCGGAGAAAAATGACTGCCAGACCAGCTATGGCAAAAAGGGCATAAAAGTAAAAAGAGCCGTCAAAATAACGGCTCAGAATCAAGGCGGATATAAAGGCTGCGAAACAGTAGACTAAAGGTCTTCGCATGGAAAAGACACCTCAACTTTATCGGCTATATTGTCCAGGACTTTTTGTGAGAGCAGTCCTAATGTTACTAAATCCTGCAACTCATTGAAACCGCCGTTTTCCTTGCGGAAGGCAATAATATCCTTAGCGGTTTTGTCGCCGATCCCATCTAATTCTATGAGCTCGTAGTATTCCGCGGTATTAAGGTTTATTAAAGTTTCTTCCTGAGTATCTTCTGTTGTTGCGGAGGCTGTTTCATTTTGCTGATAACTTGTATTGGCGGTCATTTCCCCTTGGGAAAACAGGTAACCGGTGCCGAAGGCTGCCGCCAGTAATATAAAGAGCAGGAGATACTTATTTTTCTTGCTTATATCCTTTTTCCCCATTTTTTTATTTCCTTTTCTCATTGACATTTGTCTCATGAGTATGTATAATATATTGTACTGATGTTTAGGGCCTATAGCTCAGCGGTAGAGCCCCCGGCTCATAACCGGTCGGTCCCTGGTTCGATCCCAGGTGGGCCCACCATAAAAAAGTCCAGCTACACAATGTGGCTGGGCTTTTTTTTGCCTTAGCCAACCTTAAACAGGCATTTTCACTGTTTTTTTTAGCAGGCCAAAGTATTTTGTTTCACTGTAATAAGTTCTATAATAGTATATTGCTCAGTCTCTGCCTCGGCAGGTTCAGAGACCTGGGGATGTAGATATATCGTCATAATTACCAATTTACAGAGTCTGATAAGTGATTGGTTTAATTTTATCTATTGTTTTGTCTGTGATGCCTAAGCTTATTTATAGTTTTATAAGGACTATTGTCCTTTTATATTTGCTTTTTTTCTGTTTTCTTTCTTGTTGGGGAACAGAACAAATAGCATATTATTATTGTTAATTATACTGTTTTCTTCGACAAAGTTCAACACTGCTATCAATTCACATAACTATTTTTTTAAATAAGCTTAGTTTAGACTGTTTTCTGTCAGCGGGATATTGATTTTCTAAGCTGTTTTGCTTATGCTGAATGGTGTTTTGGCTTCTGGTGACAGCCCCGTAAAGTAGTTTGTGGAAATTTGCCTTGTCTCATAGTTTTCCCGGCGTTTGGGGGTCAGTATTGTCCGGCTTCATCGCCTTATTCTTTTTCGTTCTTATGGGTCTCTCCCCAGAGGCAGAGCTGATCTAATATTCCCACCAGGGATTCACCCTTTGGTGAGAGACTGTATTCCACTTTCGGCGGTATTTGGGGATATTCTTTGCGGATAATGAGCTTATCCTTTTCTAATTCTTTCAAGGCGTTGCTGAGGGTTTTATGGGAGATAGTTTTTATATAGCGTTTTAGTTCATTGTAACGCACTATTTTAAACTCGTTTAGACAATATAGAATTACCATTTTATATTTGCCATTAATTAAGGATAGGGTATAGCTAAAACCAGTATCTTCAAAGTTAGCTTTTTCAATATATTCTTTAAACATTTTTTACGCTCTCCTTTGGGATAGTATCTAACAAAAATGTGCGTACTTTATTTAAGATACACGTACTGGTATAATTATAGCATAAAATTCAGTTCTGAGGAGATTTTTATTTGAAGGTTATATTGTACCTGGTATACGTTGCTTAAAAGCCGGTAATAATGATATTGCCGCTTTAGGATAAAGATAGGTTTTTTCCCAAAGTCAGGCCCTTTAGGCTTATTAACAGCTGGAGAGGTCAGATGATATTTTTTCAGAGCGGATCTTTAATGCTTATTAAAAAGTCTCCCCGCAATGATCTTGCCATTATGGTTATGTGGCGAAGCAGGCATCTTAAAAAACAGCGCTGATTTTTTGCTGAAAAAAATGCTTGAATAGCAGTTGCCAGACAGCAGGCAGTTAAGAGCAGGAATTTGGTAAAATCGAAAATAAGGAGGAAGATTATATGAAAATGGTAAAGATTACAGTGTTAAAGTGTGGTTGGCATGAGGATTTGGTGGAAAAATACGCTTCGCCGGGGTTGACGCCTTGTACCTATCAGCGTCCGGGTCAGGTATACTATACAAACGGCTGGCAAAAGCCGGAGGGGATGTGTGACAACGCCTGGAAATCAATGATGGAGTATGCCATGACCTTAGCTCAAGGCGGCGGTAATTTTTATAATGGGGAGTTAAAGGACTCCCATGCCTTTATCGCTTCCTGTAATGATGGTTTTCGTCCCGTTAGTTATCTTTTGGAAGCCACTGATGAAGAGGCTCCGGTATATATGTAAGTGTAGTGATATGTCTAAGAAAAAAATTTACGCGGTTAACGGCAGTCCTCGTAAGGGTTATAATACAGATGAGCTTTTACGCAGCTATTTAGCGGGTGCTGTTTCTGTTAGTGAGGCGATGGAAACAGAAATGGTTTATCTTTACGATTACGATTATAAAGGTTGTACTGAATGTATGGCCTGTAAAAAAGGCAGTTTATTTTAGGACAATGGTGTCTATTTCCATAGTATTCATAATTATAGCGGCAATTTCTTATAGCTAAGGCTTAGTTTTGATATATAGTAGGTATTTAATGATTATAGAGCTTTTAAAAAGCGCAATTAGGGAACCTGATTCCATTTTTTATTTATATAGCCACAGATATGATTTTTGTTATCTGCCTATATGGCGGTGATATCAGCTAAATAGTTATCTATAGAGAGCGCAAAACAACAGATACTATGAGAAAGGCACCTTTAGGCACAGATCCATTGTGTATCTGGCAATTATCGGTTAGAGTTATACTTATATTTTTAATTACTATTGGAATTAGAATATAAAGGCAGAGAAAAGCACGGGGGTTTACAAGTTTATGAATCTTGTTGACGTGTATGTCTAATGTTTATTATTTATACTAAGCTTTCTTTTGTTGCATAGTATTTGCCTTGAAAATCTTTGGCTAAAGTTTATAATAAAAATAAAGGCTTAATAAGGAAAGAAGAGTTTTGGGTGAAAAAACAGTTTTGTTATAGAATTTTATTTTATGTTACTGGACTTCTTATTTTAGCATTGGGGCTTACCTTGAATACAAAGGCAGGCTTAGGTGTATCGCCCATTATTTCTGTTTCCTACAGTATGTCCCAGATATTTCAGTTAAATTTTGGTAATACGACACTATTTCTTTACTGTGTATTTGTAATAGTTGAAATTATACTTCATTATTTAATGCGTGCTAAATATCATGATTATAAGTTTGTTTTATTGATGGATGTCTTCCAAATTCCTCTTAGTTTGATATTTACTCGTTTTTTAAATATATTTGTTCTTTTGATTCCGGATTTTTTTACCAGTACCAGTACTTGGGAGCAGTATTTACCGTTACGTTTATTTATTTTAGTGTTAGCAATTATTTGTACAGGTATTGGCGCGGCAATGTCCCTTTCTATGCGCATTGTGCCGAATCCGGGTGACGGTATTGTGCAAGCTATTGGTGATAGTATAAATAAAAATGTAGGTTTTACTAAAAATTGTTTTGATTTTTTTAACATCACTCTTACAATTATATTAGGGATGATTTTTGCTGGTAATTTAGTAGGCATAGGCATAGGCACTATTTTAGCGGTTATTGGTGTGGGGCGTGTTATTGCCTTATTCCAACATTTTGTTGGTAAAAAGTTATTTAGTCTTTCTGGTGTAACAATATAGGCAATTTAGAGTAATTAATTTACATAGTTAGATTCATAAATTAGTAGATTTATTATAAATTTAATCTTTAAAGCAAAAAAATGGGCTTAAGCCCATTTTTTATATGGAAAGAAATATCAACATATTTCTCACCTCGTACAAATAGTACAAAATTCTTCGCACAAGCGTATACGCATTTGCGTAATATGGGGGATCTGTTACAATTATTTGCGCATATGCGTAAATAATACGTAATGGAGAAATATTATGAAAGTTGCGGTCAGATAAAACCAGAAGATGAAAAAAGAGGGGTTATCGCTGCGGATAACCCCTCTTAAATCCCTATTTGATTTCTTGTTCCAAATGATTGAAAACATCTGATGTAAAGAACTCGACAACCGTAATATCCAAGCCGTCGCACAGCTTCTTAATAGTCGCTATTGTCGTGCTGTTGTTCCGACCGCTGACAATATTGTTGATGGTGGACTGGGTGACGCCGCTCATGGTACCCAGCTTATTGATTGTGATGTTCCGCTCAGAACATAATTCCAAAATGCGTTCTTTTACCGCTTCTCCAATATTCATCGGAATACTGTCCAATCCCTTTTATTTACTTCTCAATTTCAATTTTACCCTTTTCTTGTTCATATTCGGCAACACGCTTTTTCAGATATTGCTCAATTTCCTTGTTTGCTGAGCGACCTTCCGCTTCTGCAATATATCGAAATTTTTGAAAAAGTAAACGGTCTACACGCAAGGTGTACCGCAATAATTTATCATCCATCTATATTTCCTCCGAAGATATATCATTTCCGTCCGAACAGGTAATCGAGGGAAACATTTAAAACCTTTGATATGGCGTCGATCTCTATATCTGTAATGGCTCTTTGACCGTTTTCAATACGGGATATGGAACCACGGCAAGTGTAAACAGCAAGCAGTTCTAACTTTTCGGATAACTGCTTTTGGCTCAATCCAGCCTTTACTCTTGCTTCTTTTACCCGTGAACCGATTATATTGAATTTCTCAGAATCAAGTATTCGTTTCATAATAACACCTTAATGTCTTGATTTAGGACATTTTTAGTGTATACTAATAAATAAAAAATTATGTCCTACTAATAGGACATAAAAGAGGCGTTTATTATGAAAGTTGCGGTCATTGGCTCAAGGAATTTAACAGTAGAAGATTTGGGACAGTATCTGCCCGAAGGAACCACGGAGATTGTCTCCGGCGGGGCGAAGGGCGTGGACACCTGCGCAAGAGAATATGCTCTCGCAAAGGGGCTCAAGCTCACCGAGTTTCTGCCGGAATATAACCGATACGGCAGAGGAGCGCCACTCAAGCGGAATTTGCAGATCATCGACTACGCCGATCTTGTTGTTGCCTTTTGGGATGGCAGATCCCGGGGAACAGAATATATGATTGATAACTGTAAAAAGAGAAATAAAAAGATTTATCTATTTGTGTTGAAGTAATCCCAGGGAAAGAGTTTGCAGTATAGCAGACTGCCCAGTGACAGAGGAGGGCTATTGGTGGGATGTTCCTTTATTGATGTGGGTTTTCTGGCCATGATAGGTAAAAAAATTTTTAGCCGGCTTCGATTTCATCAGTCCTGGTTTTTTCCATATTATTTAGTCCTTAATTTCGTTGTTTTACGCAGTCTTAATGCTTTTTTTCCTAAAAAAGCCAGCAACCTTATAGTTGCTGGCTTTCGTGGCGGAGACGGTGGGATTCGAACCCACGTGCCGGTATTACCGACAAACTGATTTCGAGGGGCGTGAAACGGATAAAACCCCTTATATCTCCGCACAAGTCCGTATAAAATATGTCCCGAAAGCCTGTAAAAAAGG
>CAWVFN010000015.1:0-34327 GCA_963928475.1 Bacillota bacterium | reverse complement strand
CCCTGGTATAATGGCGACCCATTGCTTGCAAAATACCATTATCTCCGCTCTGTAAGGGAATATGAAGGGAATTGCAAAATCTCTTTTCCCGCCTCATTAAATCTATTATCTCATCGGTAACTTCCTTGGGTTCTAAAGAACCAAGACGGATACGCTGAATTTCTTCCAAACTTAAAATACCCCTAATTACCTTAGATAAATCAGTATTTATATTGAGATCCTTGCCGTAAAAACCAGTGTGAATACCCGTAAGGACTATCTCCTTAAAACCCTGCCGCGCCAAAGCCTTAGCCTCATTCATAATATCCTCAAAAGGACGGCTGACTACTGGTCCCCGCACATATGGTACTATACAGTAAGTACAAAATTGGTCACAGCCATCCTCAACTTTGAGATAAGCACGCACTCTAGTCGTTTCTTTTTCCTTTACAGAAGATTTGGGATAATGATGACGGCAGAAAATATTACTTACTTCCATCTGAGGACGTTGTTTATTCCTGACTTCCTCAATATAATCTACCAAATTTTCTTTTTCACAATTACCGGTTATAAGGTCTACACCCTCTATGCCCAGAATCTCATGGCCGGCTCGCTGACTATAACAACCAGTCACCACCAATAAGGCTCGGGGATTATCCTTATGTAAATGCCGGATCATACGGCGGCTTTTACTTTCCGCCATTTTAGTTACACAGCATGTATTTATTACTATGATGTCAGCGTCTTTTTTACTTCTGGCGATTTCATAGCCTCGATCAATAAAATCCTTGGCCAAGGCTTCACTGTCGTATTGATTAACCCGGCAACCTAATGTTACCAAAGCTACTTTTTCAATTTTCAACGACACACCCCCAATCGCCTTTTTCATACATTATCGCCGCTATAGCACAAGGCCCGGCTGTTTCCGCCCGTAAAATACGAGGTCCTAAAGTTACCGCCGCGCCGCCATAGGCCATGATGGTTTGGGCTTCCGCACTGGAAAAACCACCTTCAGGTCCGATAACTACAGCTATAGACTTTTCCTTAACTTTTATTAATTCACTCTTAAGACTATTTTTTCCTTCCTTCTCATAACAAAAAATAATCTTCGTATCAGCAGGCAAGTAATCCAGCGCCTGTTTCAAAGTACCAGCCATTACCACAGAAGGAATTCTACCCCGGCCGCACTGCTCCGCCGCAGCCGCCGCTATCTTAGCGTAACGCTTTCCCTTTTCAGCGGCTTTATTTTTTAAACGTATCTGAGAATTGTCACTTTCCACCGGTAAAATGCAGTGAACTCCCAATTCCGTGCTTTTTTGCACTATCTGCTCTATTTTATCTCCCCGGGGCAGACATTGAATCAAATATACATCAATATCCGCTTCTCCTGTTATGGAGCCAACACTATCAATACCTACTCTAAGGTAAGTGCCGGTAATTTCCGATATTTTACCATCATATACGTGAGCCGTATTATCGGAAAAATGGAGTCTTTCCCCTACCTGCAAACGCAGTACCTTACTGAGATGATGAAATAATTCTCCTTTAAGGACTATATCTTCGCCTTCTATATTCTCCTCACCGATAAAATAGGTGTTCATTCCCATTCCCCTTTTATTGCCAGTAAAGTCACCCAATCACCCTCAGTGATCACTTCTATAACCTCAAAACCGTGAATCTTTAAAGCCTTGAAAACCTTATCCTGCTTGTCCTTAATAATACCGCCGGCAATAAACCAGCCGCCGTCCTTTACCATCACAGCGATTTGAGGCAAAGCCTCAATAATTATATCGGCTACTATATTAGCAACGATTATATCGAAATTGCGTAAATATGTTATTTTATCACGGGTAATATCCTTCTCCAGGATTTCTACCTTTGTCATCAGGCCATTGATACGTATATTTTTTACTGTAGCCTGTATAGCTTCTCTGTCCACATCTACGGCAAATACTTTTTCCGCCCCTAAAAGTCCAGCGGAAACCGCCAATATACCTGTACCGCACCCTAAATCCATCACCTTATAACCAGGCTTGATTTGCTGCTCCAATAAACGCAAAGCACCGCCAGTAGTGGGATGATTACCTGTGCCAAAGGCTAAACCAGGATCCAGCTCCAGGACTATATCGCCGTCCTTCTTTTCATAATCTTCCCATTGGGGCTTTATTACCAAATGTTCGCCGATACGGAAAGGCTTATAATACTGCTTCCAGGAGTCCTGCCAACTTTCATCGTCTAACAGCCAAAAACGGTAAGTAACAGGATTGTCGGCATGAACTGCCTGAAAGACAGATAATGCCGCTGTTAAGTCGTTTCTCGTTTTCTCCCAGTCAGCGTCAGGGAAATATCCCTTTACTACGATTTCGCAATGTTCCGTGTCTAAATATTCATCATCCCATATTTCGGCTAAACCAGAGCGAATACTTTTCTCCACATAATGGGCTCCCTCGGCGGATACGCCCTGAGCGCCATAATCCATCAACAAAGCGGTCAATTCATCTTCCAGATCCTTGTGTCCCTTGATCTCCGCGATATAATACGCCATAAAGCCCACCTCCGCCTCAATAGTTAACAACACTACCCCAAAATACTACTAAAGACACTGCAACATAAAAGGACTGTCTAAATATTATTTTTCCTCAATTTCCCCAGCCTTATTAAGAAAATAATTATCTTTCAAAGCTATAGCTTCTATTACTTTCCCCTCACTGTCAACTACATATTTGCCAGCCTGAGGTGAAACACAATAAAATACGCCATCACCTAAATAATAAAGATCTGCTTCAAATTTATCCGTGAATAAAACATTGCCGTCTTTATCCATTACATCTACATACCAGCTGTTCCACTCTTGGCCAGCAAAATAAAGCTCTTCACCAAGGACAGAATCCACCGGTTCAAGTTCCCAATAACACTGGCTTAAATTCCCTCCGTCATTATCCGTAAGATAATTATAATACTTCTCATTTTGCTTTATTGCATTTTTAGCATCAAAATAAGTAGTACCAAAATCTAACGTCTCTATTTCCTCTAAAGATGACCCCCCTAAAATCTCTGTGGTCTTAGAGCCATGAGATAGTATCTGGCCATCACTTTTCAGAGAATAACCCTTGATCTCCTCATAATCAATGAGGGTATTGCCCTCGCCATCCAATAAGGCTACAGGACTGTCATCCTCCTCAGTCTCTTTGGCCATAAAATAACTAAACTCACAAAGAGACCCCTTTTCATCCCGGCCCAAAGAGCTGATAAGATCAGAATAACTCTCCCCTTTATTGACGGTTTCTCCTTCTCCCGCTGTTAAATCACCGCTGTTTGCAGGTTTAGATTTAATACTATCCCGCCAGCTGTAGGCAATAGGATCATATGTACAGCTTTTACCGGGCACCAACGGTATAACCATCGCGTCAAGGGATTTTATTTTCTCCCCGGCAAAGGACCAAAAAACAGAACCGCCGCCTTTACTTACGGTAACAAAGCCCTTTTCCGACAAATAACAAGACATATCCTCACCACCGCCAGTAAGAATCGTGCCTTTACTCAAACAGCGCAAGAAGAAAGGATATTCCGGACTTTCACAGAGAGCAATATCTTCGATAATAGAAATTATATTATCTGCCGTATTATCCTCTAAAAGTGTACCGTTAGTATCATAATAACTATAAAGCAGACCCTCTGAATCCTCAGATTTATTATACGTTTTTATACAGCGGCAAAGATCTGAATTTTCATCCCGCAGTATTACGGCGCCGTCATAAGAGCTTAAATCAATAATTTCCTCACCAGCAGTATTTCTCACTACAAGGGCACCTTGATCATTTTCGTCAAAATATAATTCCGCCGGCTCACTCCACCGCCATTCCGGTGAGATCTTATCCCCTTCAGGGATATCATAGGTTTTAATATTATCATCTTGACCTAAATCAAGTATGCCGCAGCCACAACAAGTCATTAACACTATAAGACATAGGAGAAATAATACTTTCTTCATAAGCACTCCCCTTGCTTTTTGTCATCTGTTTTTGCTTTATTATATCACAGTAAAAAATCCCTGGCTACCCTAAAATAATAACAACTGCGCCTATTAAATAAACATTAAAACAACAGCCCCGATATCATCACTGAAATCGGGGCTTAAGTTATGTCTATGAAATTATAGATACAGGCAAGACAATAAATTTAAACATTATTTAAAGGCATCTTTCATTTTATCAAAAAATCCCTTATCTTTTCTGCCGGATTCTGATTTTTTACCTATATTTTTATAGTTCTCCGGCTGTAAACTGTCTTCAAATTCCCGTAATTTTTCTTTTTGTTTTTCACTGAGATTTACAGGTACTAACACCCGAATCTTAATCCTATGATCGCCTCTGCCTTTACCCCGCATATGGGGAATGCCCTTTTCCTTTAAACGGAAAGTCGCGTTGTTCTGGGTTCCTGCTGGTATCTGAAAAGCTACTTTGCCATCGAGAGTGGGCACTTCAATAGTATCACCTAATACCGCCTGGGTAAAGGATATATCACACTGAGCGTGAGTATCATCGCCGACCCTAACAAAATCAGGATGCGGCGCCACACTTACGTGTACGTAAAGATCGCCTGGGCCGCCCCCTTTATAACCATCTTCACCTTCACCGCTTATCCTCAGAGAAGCGCCGTTCTCCATACCCTTCGGCACGGAAACTTTTATAGTGCGGTGACGCCGGTTCTTACCAGTGCCATTACAGTCACTGCAAGGCGTTTCTATAATTGTGCCTTCGCCACGGCATTGAGGACAAGGACGTACATTCTGCACCTGACCAAAAGGTGTATTCTGTACCATCCGCACCTGACCGCTGCCACCGCATTGAGGACAGGTCTTGGGAGAAGTGCCAGCCGCCGCTCCAGTGCCGTGACAAGTAGAACAATCTTCCAGCCGCGTGACTTTAATGGATTTCTCCACTCCAAAGGCGGCTTCCTCAAAGGTAATATTTAAAGAGGCCTCTATATCAGCGCCGCGCCGGGGACGGTTGCGCTGACTGGAACCACCGCCAAAACCGCCAAAAATACTGTCAAAGATATCGCCAAAGCCGCCAAAATCGCTAAAGCCGCCGCTAAAACCGCCGCCCATACCATTATTATCTACTCCGGCATGACCAAACTCATCATAACGACGCCGTTTCTCCGCATTGGTAAGAACTTCAGCCGCTTCATTTACTTCCTTAAATTTTTCAGCTGCGTCAGGGTCATCGGGATGGAGATCGGGATGATATTTCTTTGCCGCTTTTTTGTAAGCTTTTTTTATTTCTTCTTCTGAAGCCCCACGGCTTACACCTAAGACCTCATAATAATCTCTTTTATCCGCCACGACTCTTCCTTCCTCCGCACTGATTATTTTTTATCGTCGTCATCAACTACAGTATAATCCGCGTCTACCACATCATCATCATTACTATCACTGCCGGCACCAGCCGCGTTCTGATTCTGCTGCTGTTGTTGCTGAGCTGCCATTTCACCGTACACTCTTTCCGAGGCCTTGTGCAGTACAGCGTACATGGCGTCAAGTTTTTCCTTAATCAGATCGCCGTCATCGCCTTCCAGAGCATTTTTCAAATCAGCTTTGGCTGCTTCCAAATCATTCTTTTCACCATCGGTAAATTTATCAGCCATTTCCTTCATAGAGTTTTCTACCTGATAAATTGCGGTATCTGCCTGATTTCTTACTTCTATCTGAGCTTTACGTTTTTCGTCTTCTTCCTTGAATTTTTCCGCATCTTCCACCATACGGTTAATATCGTCATCGCTTAAACCACTTGATGCCGTAATAGTGATAGATTGCTGTTTACCGGTACCTAAATCCTTGGCGCTGACATGAACAATACCATTGGCGTCAATATCAAACTTAACCTCGATCTGGGGTACACCACGAGGCGCCGGGGGAATATCGTTCAAATTGAAGCGTCCTAAAGTCTTGTTATCCGCCGCCATGGAACGTTCACCCTGCAATACATGGATCTCTACTGAAGGCTGATTATCTGCGGCAGTGGAGAATACCTGGCTCTTAGAAGTAGGTATAGTAGTATTTCTCTCAATAAGTACAGTGTTTACACCGCCTAAAGTTTCAATGCCAAGGGAGAGAGGTGTTACATCTAAAAGCAGAACATCTTTGACTTCGCCGCCTAAAACACCGCCTTGAATAGCTGCACCTAAAGCTACGCATTCATCAGGATTTACACCCTTATGAGGTTCCTTGCCTAACAGATTTTTAATAGCTTCCTGTACCGCCGGGATACGGGTGGAACCACCAACCAAGATGATCTTATCTATATCACTGGCGCTGAGACCGGCATCAGCCATGGCCTGTTTTGTGGGACCCATGGTTTTTTCCACCAAATCCCTGGTGATCTCATCAAATTTAGCTCTGGTCAAAGTAATATCCATATGCTTGGGACCACTTTCAGTAGCGGTAATAAAAGGCAGATTGATATTGGCTGTCATTACACCGGAAAGGTCAATCTTAGCTTTTTCCGCGGCTTCCTTCAAACGCTGCATGGCCATTCTATCCTGGGACAAGTCTATGCCCTCAGTCTTTTTAAACTCAGAAACTAAATAATTGATGATCTTTTGGTCAAAGTCGTCGCCGCCTAAGAGGTTATTGCCGTTTGTTGCCTTAACCTCAAATACACCGTCACCTAATTCCAAAATCGAAACGTCAAAGGTACCGCCGCCTAAGTCAAATACTAATACAGTATGATCATCACCTTTATCAAGGCCGTAGGAAAGAGCAGCGGCAGTAGGTTCATTAATAATACGCAATACATCTAAACCAGCTATTTTACCAGCGTCTTTTGTAGCCTGACGCTGACTGTCAGAAAAATAAGCCGGAACAGTAATAACCGCTTTATCTACCTGAGTACCTAAGTATGCTTCAGCATCGCCCTTTAACTTCTGCAACACCATAGCGGAAATTTCCTGAGGTGTATAATTCTTATCACCAATATGTACTTTATAATCCTTGCCCATATGACGTTTAATGGACATGACTGTCTTATCGGGATTAGTTACCGCCTGTCTTTTTGCCACAGCACCAACTAAACGTTCACCATTATTAGAAAAGGCTACCACTGACGGAGTTGTTCTGGCTCCTTCAGCGTTGGGGATTATAACGGCTTCGCCGCCTTCCATAACGGCAACACAAGAGTTTGTGGTACCTAAGTCAATACCTATAATTTTACTCATTCTATTTACCTCCGTATCTTCAATTAAGAATATGTAAAAAAATTTTTTCTATACTAATCAGATTCAAAATCACTTGGCTACTTTAACCATGGCAGGACGCAAAAGTTTATCATGGAACATATAACCAGGCTGTAAAACAACGGTAATCCTGCCGGATTCATAACCCTCTTTTTCCTCCTGGGCTATGGCATCGTGGACCTTAGGATCAAATTCCTCTCCCTCTGCGCCGATTAAAATCAAACCACTGCCAATCAAGATATCCAGCATCTGTTTCTGGACCATCTTTACGCCTTGATATAAAGGATCATCCTGACCATGCACTAAAGCCCGCTCAAAATTATCTAAAACCGGCAAAAGCTCTGTTAACAAATCACCGGCAGCGCCAACCCGCAAATCTTCTTTTTCCCTGAGAGTACGCTTGCGGAAATTCTCAAATTCAGCCTGATGACGCTGAAGCGTTTCAGTCAGTTCATCCTTTTCTTTACTTAAATCATCGTTAGCTTTCTTTAATTCCTCATTTTCCGCTATTAAAGCCTCATTTTCCTCTGTAAGAAAATCCTCCATGGTTTTACCGCCCTCTGACACCGAGGGCTCCTGGATTTCGCCTTCTTTGACTTGGTCGTTTATATTTGCTTCATTATTATCTTTGGTCACTTTTTACCTCCGGTATTTTTTTCATCCTGTAACACCTGGGACAGTTTTTCCGCTACTTCCTTGATGAGAGAAGCGCTCCGGGAGTATTCCATTCGAGTGGGACCTAAAATACCTATGGAACCCATGGTGTTGCCGTTGAAAGTATATGTACAGGTAACCATTGAACACTGATTTATCTGACCGTGGGAAAGTTCCTCACCAATGACAAAATTAGTGCCGTTACCAGTTCTGCCTTGGAGCAATTCCTTTAAAATATTTTCATTAGTTAAAAAGGACAGTATCTCCTTAACTTTATCAATATCCTGAAATTCCGGATGATTAAGAATATTCAGAGTGCCCTCTAAAATAACCTTCTCCTCGCCGCTGTCATGTATAGCGTCACTAAGCATTTCTAAAACGCTATTTACTATATCAACTTCCTTGGACAGCTCACTGGAAAGCTCCCTTAAAAGAGTAGTGTTAACATCATCTATGGAACGTCCTTTAAGCTTAGCCAGTAAGGCATTGCTTATTTCCTTTAAACGACTCTGGCTTACCGGTACGGGAAAATCTATAGTCCGATGATGTACCAAACCAATATCCGTAACTATAATCAGAACCGCCTGAAAAGGATTTATCGGCAAAAGCTGCAGCTGTTCAAGGGTACCGCCGCTTTTAGTCGGAGTCATAATCATAGTAATATAATGGGACATATCCGATAACACTTTACAGGTATCAGATAAAAGTCTATCCAATTTGGGCAGGTGCTCTGTAAAGAAATTATCTATCATTTCTTTTTCGCCAGATACCAAGCCATTATCGCCCATTAGAAAATCAACATAGTAACGGTAACCCTTTTGCGAAGGTATACGTCCCGATGAGGTATGGGGTTGCTCAATAAGACCCATCTCCTCAAGATCCGCCATTTCATTACGAATCGTCGCGGAGCTTACCCCTAAATCATAATTCTTGGCGATGGTTCGTGAACCAACCGGTTCAGCGGTATTGATATAATCGGTGATGATGGCTCGCAAGACTTTCTGTTTTCTTTCGTCCATAATCTCATCTCCTTTGTTAGCACTCACCCTTGTCGAGTGCTAACTAAAGCATAACACTTAGCCTAAAAAATGTCAATAGGGCAAAAGCGGTCAAATTAGTTCTACCAACACTTCATTATTAAGCAAAACACCTTTATCTGTTAACTTTAGCTGGCCTTCTTCTAAAGTTAAGAGGCCTAAATCAAAAAATTTGACCATTTGACCTTTTTTTTCGGCAAAGTATTCACTGCCGTATTTTTCCGCGAATTCTCTTACATTGAGCCCCCAAACAAGACGCAACGCCAACATTATTTCCTCTTCCCGTATCTCCTTAGCCGTCAAGACCTCCCGGGCAGACCAGGGAAAAATCCCAGTTCCAATCGTCTCACTATAAGATTTCATATCTCCCAGATTGCGCAGACGTACATTATCTAAAAGGGAAGCGGCGCCTAATCCCAGTCCCAAATAGTCCTTACGCAGCCAATAGGCTGTATTATGACGACAGGGATAATCAATCTTGGCAAAATTGGCTATCTCATAACGATAAAACTTCTTTTTAGCAAGATAATCCATAGCGAATAACTGCATATCACAATTTAGGTCATCATCGGTCAGGACTAAATCACCATTTTGTAAAGCCTGCCCCCAGGGCGTATCAGGATGTAATTTTAAGCCATAAGTGGAAATATGGGTAACAGGCAAATTAACAGCATGCCTTAAACTTTCCCGCCATTGAGCCATGGTCTGATGCGGCAAACCATAGATCAAATCAAGATTGATATTCTTAAAACCAGCTTTTACAGCGGCAACCACGGCCAGCTCCACCTCTTTGGCGCTGTGCTGACGTCCCATTGCCTTAAGAAGATCATTCTGAAAGGCCTGAGCCCCCAGGGATAACCTATTTACCCCCAATTTTCTCAGAGAATCCAGATATTTAGCCTCTGCGGTTTCAGGATTCAATTCCACGGTGATTTCCATAGAGGCGGCAAAACCAAAAATATCCTTAAATCCCTCAAGGAGTCTGGCAAAATCCTTAGCACCCAGCAAACCAGGATTACCACCGCCAAAATATACCGTAAGGAGACCATTTTCCGGCCGAAGATCTTTATATAGTTCCGCCTCTTTTAATAATAAGTCCACATATTCTTCTATCTCCCCTGCCGCCGGTGGATGAGAAATAAAATCACAATAATTACATTTTTGACGGCAGAAGGGCAGATGCACATAAAGAAATCTCATTAGTCATCCAACTGTAAAACGGCCATGAAAGCTTCTTGTGGTATCTCTACATTGCCCATCTGTTTCATCCGTTTCTTTCCTTCCTTCTGTTTTTCCAGCAGCTTGCGCTTGCGGCTGATATCACCGCCGTAGCATTTTTCGATTACGTTTTTGCGTAAAGCCTTTACCGATTCTCTGGCAATAACCTTATTGCCGATAGCGGCTTGAATCGTAACCTCAAATAATTGACGGGGTATGAGCTTGCGCAGTTTTTCCGTTAACTGGCGCCCCCTTTTATAAGCACTGTCTTTATGGACAATAACGGAAAGAGCATCTACTATATCACCGTTGACCAGTATATCTAATTTTACCAAATTAGATTGACGATAACCAGCCATTTCATAGTCTAACGACGCGTAACCCCTGGTCTTTGATTTCAGCTGATCAAAAAAGTCAAAAATTACCTCGGATAAGGGCAGAAGATAAGTCAGTATTACCCTGGTAGCAGAAACGTATTCCATATTCTTAAACTCACCCCGGCGCTCCTGGGTGATCTCCATTATAGCGCCGATGTAATCCTTAGGCGACATGATAGTAGCTTCCACATAAGGCTCTTCCATATGCTCTATCTTCTGTACTTCCGGTATCTCACTGGGATTATCTATGTGCTCAATTTCACCGTCTGTACGGTAAACCACATAATTAACGCTGGGAGCGGTGGTTAAAAGTTCAAGACCATACTCCCGTTCCAATCTTTCCTGGATAATCTCCATATGGAGCAGACCCAAAAAACCACAGCGAAAACCAAAACCTAAAGCCGCTGAAGTCTCAGGCTCATATACTAAGGCTGAATCATTAAGGGAAAGCTTTTCCAAAGCGTCTTTTAAATTATCATAATCTTTATTCTCTAAAGTATAAATACCACAATAAACCATGGGCATGGCTCTGCGGTAACCAGGCAAGGGTTCAGGGGCTGGATCATCAGCGGCGGTTATAGTATCACCTACCTGGGTGTCCCTTACATTTTTAATACTGGCGGCTAAATAACCAACATCGCCAGCTGACAATTTATCCACCTGTTTCATGGCGGGAGTAAAAATTCCCACCTCTGTGACGTCAAACTCTGTTTCCGTACCCATCATCCTTATCCTGCTGCCCTTGCGCAGAACGCCGTTTTTGACTCTAATATAAGGTATCGCTCCTTTATAAGGATCAAAATGAGAATCAAAAATCAGAGCCTGGAGTTTATCCTCTTTTTTACCCTGAGGAGGAGGAATCAAATTGACGATAGCCTCTAAAACATCGTCTACACCCTGTCCGGTTTTGGCCGAAACTAATATGGCCTCTGAGGCGTCTATGCCTATGACATCCTCTATTTGCGCCTTAACACCTTCCGGGTCAGCATTAGGCAAATCAATTTTATTAATAACCGGCACTAATTCCAAATCATTTTCTACCGCTAAATACGTGTTGGCCAAAGTTTGCGCCTCTATACCCTGAGCCGCGTCTACTACTAACAAGGCACCTTCACAAGCGGCTAAGCTCCGGGAAACCTCATAATTAAAGTCAACGTGTCCCGGAGTATCAATCAAATTGAGGGTATACTCCACACCGTCTTTGGCTTTATAGGTCAAATGCACCGCTTGGAGCTTAATAGTAATGCCACGCTCCCGCTCTAAATCCATATTATCCAGCAGCTGGGCTTCCATATCACGCTGGGCCACGGCACCGGTCAGTTCTAAAATGCGATCCGCCAAAGTACTTTTACCGTGATCTATATGAGCGATAATACAAAAATTTCTAATATTATTTAATTCCGTGGTTTGCGACACAGCTATCTTCCTTCCTGCTTATATACGTAAATATTAGTTATCAGGCCTCACTTACGGCCTAGTTTACCCTTGACCATTTTTATGGCAGCGTCAGCCTCAGGCATTTTCATCACTTTAGCGGCTGCAAAAAATACTATTACACCAATAATACCGGCAGTAAAAAGCTGCAAAGCCTGAGTTCCTTTATTAGATATCCCACAGAAAAACTCACAGCCCCAGGCTACAAAATAAGCCACAAAACCCATTATTATTGAGGCAAATAACGTCATCAAAGTGGATTTCAGTATTCTCTGTCCATCTATGCGGCCTAAACGACGGCGTAAAAAATACATCAGCAGTAAGAGGTTAACAATACCACCGATAGAATAAGCTAAAGCTAAACCGCCGTGCTGCAGGGGACCTACCAAAATAAAACTTAATATTATATTGACAATAATACCGCATACAGCCATAAGAACCGGGATCTTAGTATTTTGACAAGCGTAAAAAGCCCGGCTGGAAAGATGTATTCCACCCTGAGCAAAAATACCAATAACAAAGAAATTAAGAGCAAAGGCTGTATTCGCCGTATTTTCAGGGGTAAATTCACCAGACTGGAAAAGAAGGCGGATAAAAGGTACTCCCAGTACCGCCAGAAGAACGGAACAAGGAATACATATAAAAAATATCGTTCTTAATCCCTGGCTGTAATCCCTGCGAAAATCATCAATGCGGTTAGTAGCCGCCTCTCTGGTCAAAACAGGAAATAATGTCATGGCAATGGAAATAGCAAAAATAGATATAGGCAGCTGCATAAAACGGGACGCCATTTTCCAGGCTGAAAGCAGACCCCGTTCCAATCCTGAGGCAAGATATTGGTTGACAAATAAACTTAACTCATTGGCTGATAAACCAATCAACACCGGGATCATTAAACCTATAATCTTGGTGAAACCAGGATTTTTGATATCCAAGGAAGGACTATAATCAATACCCACTGTTCTTAAAGAAACAGCTTGTATTAAGAAATTGCCAAAAGCACCTACTACTACCCCAATGGAAAAAGCCGCGATGCCGTAACCGGGGAAATATTTCTCTATGACACCACTGAAAATACCACCTATGAGTATAATGCCTAAATTATAGATCACACCACCATAAGCCGTGGGACCAAAAATTTTATAAGACTGCAAAATACCGGAACAGATACCGGCTAAAGCCATGAAAACTACCTGGAAAAACATGATACGGGTAAGTTTTATAGTTAAAGCCATAGTCACAGCGTCAAAATCATGAACTATTAAGGATAAAAGCTGAGGCGTGAAGATAAAAGCTAAGGATAATAAAATTATCATAGCCAAACAAACTACATTTAAGGTTATACTCGCAACCAGCCAGGCTTCTTTTTCCCGGTTTTTAGCTATATAAGAAGAAAAAGTGGGAACAAAAGCAGCGCTAAAGGCCCCTCCCACTAAAATCATATAAACGAAATCAGGTATACTGAAGGCGGCGTTATAGGCGTCAGTATACATGCCTTGTCCAAATTGATATGATATTATCATATCCCGGACAAAACCCAGAATACGGGAAATTACCATAGAAAGCATAATCATAACCGCTGAAGCAGCCGTCGATTTGACTAATTTATTTTCCCTTTCCCGTCGTTCAATCTCTGTCATGAAAGCCTCCGTTTTCCGCAGATACTAAAATAATCAATTACATTATAGTATACTACATATTGCGAAGAGTTTCAAAACTTTTTATGTTACTATGAGGAAAATAAGACAATATATTACAGACCAGTGCTTAAATAGTTGTTTATCGCCTCTGCCACCACCTTTGTCGCCGCCTCAGCCTCGGCTTGAGTATTTAAATCAGTACCAACCTCCAAAAGTATTGCTTTATCTGTAAGATGCTGATTATAACGGCCCTGTTGCACTCTAACACCTTTAAGAATTTCGCTGTTCACCTCAGTTATACAGGCTCCTACTCGCTCAGCTGTAGCTAAATTAGCTTCCCAATTAGGATGCTCCATCGTTAAATTACTGCCTACCACCAATAGTAATTTGGCCATATTCTCACCATCCACCTCTAAAGTTGAGGCGGCTTTCGTCACTCCGGAATCACGATGCAAATCAATTAGCAATTTGGCATCAGGATAATCAGCCAATAACTGGGCAGCCGTCTCCCGGGAATTAGCGTAACTCTTATACCATTCCGGACTGTCATGTACCTTATCACTTACTACCGTCATTATACCATACTCATCCTGTAAATTTTTCTGTAAAGCATGGGCGACATCAACTACGGTACCGCCGTCACTGTAGCCTTCTGAAGTATGGGTGGAATAAATCAACACTTGAGGTGTATCTCCTTTTACCGCCGTAAGTGCCAAAGATTCCTGCGGCGCTTTTATTAAGTCAGCGGTAGAAGTAGTTTCTCCCTCCTCACTGGCTACTGTATTTATAAAAACAGGAATCTCAGCACCGGTAACTATATCATCATAATGAGAGACGTCCCAGTGCTTTAAGGCCTTGTCCCCTTCCCACTCTTCAGCTTGAGGCAAGGAAGCGGCTACCGCCGGCAAAGAGGTTAAGTCACCGCAGAAAAATTGTGCCTGCCATATTAAAGCAGGCGATAAATTATTACCACCGCCACCATAAAAAAGTCCCACGGCGAAACCTATAATAAATAAAAAAGCCCCCCAAAACTTTATTGGCCCTGACTTACTTACCCTTCGAGAAGGTATTATGTATATTCTGCCCATTTCTCCACCTCCTAATTTATAACTTTCCATATAAAGTTTATGTTTAAAAAAGGAGTTTATGAAATTTCTCTTGCCTTTTTTGCGCAAATATGATATAGTACTATGGTGCGATGATATAAAACATCAATTTATTTTCGTAGTTTACGAGGAGGTGAAAAAATGGCCAATATTAAATCCGCGGCTAAAAGAGTAAAAGTTTCGGAAGTTCGCAGAATGCGCAATATGGCGGCTAAATCCAGACTTAAAACAGCAACCAGAAAATATAAAGAAGCGGTAGAAGCCGGCAACAAAGAACTGGCGGAACCTTTGCTTAAGGATCTTTTAAGCCTCCTTGATAAAGCAGCTGGTAAAAATCTTATCCATAAAAATGCGGCAAACAGAAAAAAATCCAAAATGCAGAAAAAATTCAACACCATGGCTTAATAAGTTGTCCAATAAAGAAATTAAAGCACCCAACAGGGTGCTTTTTTATTTGCCGTTAAAATCAGATCAAAGCAAGGGCTTAAAAATATCACTATACAAAGGATAGCCAAAAACAAAAAATAAAACCAGCGGAAACTATCCATCCCACCGTCTTAACATCATCTGCCGCTAAAAAAATAACGGCCGCTGAACCTCACGGAGTCAGCGGCCTCTGACACAATCCTTACAACAAAGACTGCTTCAATTATTTCTTAATTTTTATTGCCAGAAAAACTATAGACAACAAACTGAAAAACTGACTGCGATCTAAAATGAAGCGGCAATGGCCATTAAAGCTACAGGGAAGCTCTGGGCAAAATCCTCTTGTCCTGATTTCATTTTATAATCCACTTCCGCCATAAGCCTTAAAGCCTCGATCAGCTCTTCCGTTGTATATTTCTTACTGGCTGGTATACCAAGTTTAATCCGATAAGGATTTATTTTCGTGGTTTTAGCGATTTGGCTTTCACTGCAGCCTTCAGCGGATAAAGCCTTAATACGTAACAGCATACGGAAATAATTAGTGATATAACCAAAAAGTTTCATGTATTCCCAAGGTTTCATCTCCCCTAAGATTGAGCCCACTAAACCGCCGACAATAGCAGCATCTCTATTGCCTAAAGCATCGGAAAGCTGAAACATATTGGCGGCGGCGCCCTGAGACACTACCGTTAGTACATCTTGTTCCGATACTGTATCCTTACCCTCGGTATATAAAATCAGTTTATCACATTCATTTATCAATGAACCTAAATCATCACCGCCAATAGTGATAAGTAAGTCTAATGTATTTGCCCCAATACGACGACGGCCTTTATTGAGATATTGCCGCAAATAAGCAGGAAGCTCCCATTCCTTAGGCTTTTTATACTCCCGCACCTTGCCCACAGACATGATTGCTTTTACGGTTTTCAGGGTTCTCGCCGCCGTTGGCGCCGTAAAAACCAAACAAACATTTTCATTAGGGGAACTACAGTAATCCTCTATGGCGCTACGCTCTTCCTTGATTTTCTCATTTTCCCCGGTTTTATTGGTTTTATCTGTCCCTGACTGACCTTTAGAGGGGGCGAACCAAGGGGAGTTGCTGACAATTATCAATCTTTCACTGCCAAAAAGAGGATCCATTGACGCCGCTGTTAAAATATCAGCTAAACTGTCCTTAACAGCGTCAAACTCCTCTATCTCGCAATCACGCTGACTAAAATACTGGCGGAAAATCTTTAAATCTCTGGCGATAAGATATGTTTCCTCGCCGTAAAAAAGATATACTGGTTTTATTTCCATAGCCATAGCCGTTTCTCACATTTATTTTATGACCACATTGATTAGTTTATCAGGAATAGTAATAATCTTAACCACATTTTTTCCCTCTGTCAAAGCCCGGTATTCATCTCTGGACTTAACTTCTTCTGTCATAGCATCCTTAGACAGACCAGCTGGGATCACAAGTTTACCTTTAACTTTACCGTTGATCTGAATAACTATCTCTACTTCATCTACAGTTAAGGCTGCTGCATCATACTGAGGCCAGTCTAAATCCGTTACGTGTTCCTTATGCCCTAAATGCTCCCACATCTCCTCACTGATATGAGGCGCAAAGGGCGAAAGCAATACCACTACTGTTTCCAAACCTTCGCGCAATAAACCGGCCTGATACTTACCACTGTCACTGTAGGCCAAAAGACCGTTAGTCAGTTCCATAATAGCACTGATAGCCGTATTAAAATTAAAACGCTCACCAATATCTTCTGTTACTTTCTTAATAACAGTATTTATTAAACGGCGTATATCCTTGTCTTCTTTAGAAAGACCAGCCATATCATAACCAGAAGCCAACTCAGTATTAGCCGTTACTAAACGCCAAACCCTATTTAAAAAGCGATAACAACCCTCTACCGCTGAATCATTCCATTCCAGATCCTTTTCAGGCGGCGCAGCGAAAAGAATGAACAGACGAGCAGTATCAGCACCATATTTGTCTATAATCGCCTCGGGACTTACTACATTACCAAGAGATTTTGACATTTTAGTGCCATCTTTTAAAACCATGCCTTGGGTAAGAAGATTTTCAAAAGGCTCCTGAGACTTGGACAAACCTAAATCGTAAAATACCTTCATGAAAAATCTCGCGTACATCAGATGAAGGATAGCGTGTTCCACGCCGCCAATATATTGATCCACGTTCATCCAATAATCACTAATTTCTCTGTCAAAGGCTTTAGCTGTGTTTTTAGGATCTGTATAGCGAAGATAATACCAGGAAGAACAAACAAAAGTATCCATTGTATCTACTTCACGCTTAGCAGGACCGCCGCAGCAAGGACAAGTCGTATCACAAAAGCTCTTACTGCTTTTAAGGGGAGAGTCACCGCCGGGTGTAAATTCTACATCAGTAGGCAGAAGGACCGGTAAATCCTCTTCGGGAACAGGTACAGTACCACACTTATCACAATATACCATGGGAATGGGAGCCCCCCAATAACGCTGACGGGAAATCAGCCAATCCCTTAAACGATAATTGATAACTCTGCGGCCTAAACCTTTTTCCTCTAAATAATCGGCGATTTTCTCAATGGCTTCCCGATTATTTAAACCGTTAAAAGGACCTGAATTAGTTAAATACCCTTCTTCCACATAAGCTTCGGTCATATCCGCTGCCTTAAGTTCAGGGTTATCCGGTGGCAAAATAACTTCCTTTATCCCTAAACCATACTTAGATGCAAACTCAAAGTCACGCTGGTCATGGCTGGGTACGCCCATAACAGCACCAGTACCATAATCCATAATTACATAATTGGTAATCCAAATAGGCACCCTTTCACCATTGAGAGGATTGATCACATAACGACCAATAAATACCCCTTCTTTTTCTAAATCAGCAGAAGTCCGATCCACTGCGGAAAGTTTATGCATTTTCTTCTGAAAATCTTTTACTGTGTCTTCATACTCTGTACCAGCTACTAACTGATCTACCAAAGGGTGCTCCGGCGCAAAAACTAAATATGTAACACCGTAAACAGTATCTGGTCTGGTAGTAAATACAGATATTCCTTCATCATTGCCTTCAATGGTAAAATCTATCTCCACACCGGTACTGCGCCCTATCCAATTTTCCTGCATGGTTTTGACCTTAGTAGGCCAGCCAGGCAAAAGAGCTAAATCATCCAGGAGCCTCTGGGCATAGTCTGTGATCTTAAAAAACCATTGAGATAGATTCTTCTTTTCCACAACTGCACCACAACGTTCACAAGCTCCCTCTACCACCTGCTCATTGGCTAAAACCGTGGCGCAGGACGGACACCAGTTAACAGCGGCTTTCTTTTTATAAGCCAAACCGTTTTTATAGAGCTGTAAAAATATCCATTGAGTAAATTTATAATAATCCGGTAAACAGGTAGCCACCTCCCTGTCCCAGTCATAGGATATGCCCAGTGACTTAAGCTGAGTACGCATGTTATCCATATTTTTTAAAGTCCAGTCCACAGGATGAACCTGGTGCTTTATAGCGGCATTTTCCGCCGGCAAACCAAAGGAATCCCAGCCCATGGGATGCAAAACATTATAGCCGCACATTCTCTTAAATCTGGCCACCACATCACCGATGGAATAATTGCGCACATGACCCATATGTAAATTGCCGGAAGGATAAGGAAACATTTCCAGCAAATAATATTTTTCCTTCTCACTCTCGTGGCTAACTTTAAAGGTTTTTTCCTGTTCCCAATAGCTTTGCCATTTTTTTTCAATTTTCTGAGGTTCGTATTTTACTTCCATAGAAATATCTTCCTTTCACAATATCTGGATTTGCTAATCTATGTCTAATAAAAAAACCGCCCCATAATGGGACGGATATTAGTATTCCGCGGTACCACCCAAATTGGTCAAAGACCCTCTCCAGGATGATAACGGTTCCCACCGCCGAAGTCTCCTTCGAACAGCTCCCAGCCGAGTTCAGCCTTGACCTTCATGCCTCGCAGCTACCGGCATTTCTCTGAAAGGAATCGGGCTTAATATTGCTGTTCATAGCCTATACACATATTCCCATAAATTATAGCCCACAAAAATATCCTTGTCAAGACTGGTGCCAGGAGAAAAAGTTAGTTACTCTCTATTTTTTCCCTAATCAAAGCCGCTGCCACACCGGAAAAAATAACGCCGCAGAAAGTAGCTATCAGCTGTAAAACTGGAATAATATTACCATTTAAGGCTTTGGTCACGGTGGAAAAGGCTGCTTCACCTGCGCCAGCTACCATCACAAAAAAACCACAGCTGCCAAAGGCAATGAGAGCGGCGGTAATGCCCAAAGGCGTTAGAACAGCACTGACACAAAAAGCCAGCTTTAAAAGATTAATAGGCGATAATTTTGTCATAAGCCAGAATATCTCCAAGACAACACAAAGACAACCACCCAGTAAAAAACAGCGTAGAAACAACATAGCCAATTAACCCCCTATACAAAACCAGATAACCAGAGCCAATAAAGCGGAAAAAACAAATCCTACTATCAAAACTAAAGCTACAGGTATAACACCACTCTTTAACGCCTGTTTCCAGCATAAACCCTCTTTCAGGCTATGAGTAATGCCTGCCGCTACCGCCGCGGATAACCCGCTAATAGGCAGCATGGCTCCGAAACCAAACATCTTTTCCAATTTGGGATATATATCCATAACATATAGGATAGCGCCAATAACTCCCATAGTAAAAAGGGACAACAACACCAGAGCAAAATCGGTAAAGGGTAAAAAAGCAGTATATAACATGTAAATAATTTGTGTAAGTATGGAAAGACAACCACCTAAAAAGAAAGCCTTGGCAAGTCTTTGCAGCACAATCATTTATATCCCCTCCTTGCCTCTATATTTTAGGCCAAAAAAGGGAAAATGTCAGTCCGCAAATAATATATTTTACTAAGGGGTGTTTATATCCTTAATATAAGGAGCAACATTTATAAAAAAACCATTTTCCCAAATTTTTTTGGGAAAATGGTTTTTAACTTCTTTGATAATAATCAGGGGTTAACAGCATCTAAATAACCGTCTAAAATACCCCAGTCACTGACGATAATTTTATCTATCGCCATAAGCTCACAAAGTATATCCAAAAGAGAAAGTCCAAATACTATAATATCAGCTCTCGCCTCAGGCAATCCAACAACATTTTTACGCTCAGCCAGGGTCATATCTGATAAATCAGCCTCTAAATCACGAATTTCCTCAGACGTCAGTACCCTGCCGTGGATGGCCTCGCGATGATAATCCGCCACTTTACAGCGAATAGCCGCCGCAGTAGTGGCAGTCCCACCTACAGCGATAAACCGTTTGATTGCTGTTAAATCCAATTTATTTATTTTTCTGGCTAAAACCTTCTTTACCTCACCCCGGCTGTAAGCCATCACTTTCCAGCGTACCGCCCCTAAAGGCATACTACAGCAATAGAGATGCCCCTGCTGATACATGGCTAATTCAGTAGAACCACCGCCTATATCTATCAGCAAACACTCCTCTTGGGGAAAGTTAAAACCACCTACGGCACCGGAAAAAGAATACCAGGCCTCTTCCTCACCGCTTAAAATCCTAAGATCCAAGGATAAACGATTTTTAACCAGCTGACAAAATTCTTCTCTATTAACAGCATCCCGGACAGCGCTGGTGGCAAATATGCTTATATCTTTACAGCCAGACTCCGCTAAGTCCTGCTGCCATGTCTCTATAACATCAATAGTCCGGGCCATAGCTCCAGAAGTTATAGATCCCTCACGAAACCCATCGCCTAAACGTGTCTCGGCCACCTTCTGCTCAATAAGATTATGGTAATCATCAATGACCAAAAGCCTTATACTGTTACTGCCTACATCAATCGCGCCCCGCATAAACGTCCTTCCTCATTATCTGAAACCTCTTTTAGCTTCCCTGTTGCGCTTTACCTCTCCCTGTCTCTCATTACTGTCCTGCATGAATTTCTTCATCATTTCTTCAAAAGATTGAGGTTCTTTTCTGGTTTCTCTCTTTTGTTCTGTTTCCGCAGCATTATTTCGCTGAGAAAAATTGCCCTCAGAAGCTGAAACAGGCGCCGGAGAAACCGCTTTTAAAGAAAGACTTATTTTACCAGCGTCCATTTTCATAATTTTAACTTTTATCTCATCGTCGGTTTTTAAAAAATCGTTAATATCCTTTACATAACCGTGGGATACCTCGGAAATATGAACCAAACCAACCTGATTACCAGGGATTTGCACAAAGGCTCCAAACTTTGTGATACCGGTGACCTTGCCGTCTACGATATCGCCTACCGCCAGTTCCAAATTGCTGTCCTCCTAAAAATAAACTATATATATTATATTGTAAAAAAGCGACAGTGTCAATTATTCTACCAGCGGCAGTATAACAAATTATTTTTTCATCTCAGCCTCTATATATAGGGTTTCACCTGGATATATCATGTTTAACTTTTGCCGAGCCAGAATCTCCACATAACTTAAGTTATCTAAATCAGACAGTTCCTGACGCAAAGAAACAGTTTCCGCAGCTAATTCTTCACGCTGCTGACTTAAATCATTTATATCGGCTTCTAACTGATAAACCATGGTAACCTGTTGACCCAGGCTTAAAGCTGCAACAAGAATAAACAGCAATAAAAACAATTTAAAATTGACCTTCACCTAAATCCTCTCCCTTAAAATATTTCCTGTGGATACCTCCTTTTTTAAAAGGAATAAGCCTCCTCAAACACTTAAACAGAAAACCTAAAAATACCCCGCCTTCCTGAGCTAACCAACCTATAGGCAAAAGCAATGAGAGAATACAAAAACGCAAAAGTTTAAAAGGTAACTTTACAATAAAACGACATTTGTCAAATATGGGACAAAAAATTTTTAAAACTGGCTTTCTCAGCCAAACCACGTATATGAAAAACCCTAAAACCATAAAGGGGAAACCATATAAGCCTACATCTCCCCTGTCAAGATAAAAAAGAAAACCCGCTGTGGCCACAAAGAATACTATCCCGGCCAAAGGCCAAAGTACATAAGTTAAGTGACCATATTTGTTAACAGTACCAGATACTATATGATATAAAAAACCCAAAAACAGACCCCAGCCAGCCATAGCCAGTAATTCCATAGATTCACCTCCCATATTCTTCAGCCCTTAAAAAAACGATTAAACATAGACTCCTTTCTGGGCCTCTTGGCTCTCATATCTTTTACCGGATAAACAATAGCAGATATTTTACCTTTTACCACTGCCATACCTGCATTTAAATCCAAATGACGTATTTGCAGATCTTCACCTTGGATAATTAGCTCTCCCATAGTTGTTTTAAGATTTATTTCTTTTTCCTCGCTGCTGTCAGCTTCCAATATGCCGGTGACTTCTATAAAACTGCGATTTTCCATTTTGAGATTATGTTCTTTTTCTTCCATAAAATATCACCTCTTGATATTTTATGCTTGCTTAGCAAAGAATATGACAAACAAAGGCTCAATGACCTTTTTCTTAACAAATAAATTTTTTCGTCAAAAGTAATATTTTTCTGTTGACAAATGCCACTGTTTAGTGCAAAATTGAGTATTATACATCTTTATAATTAAACATTGAAGAGGAGGAAATTATAATGAAAAAATTATTGGCAGTACTGTTCTGTCTGTCCTTAGCCATGTTTGCTTTGGCAGGCTGCGGCAACAGTGAGGAAGACGCCGCTACTGACGAAACCGCCTCTGCCGAAGGCACCATCAGCATTGGTGTTAACTACGAACTCAGCGGTACAGTAGCTACTTATGGACAAGATAATGTTAATGGTATTGAACTGGCTGTAGAAGAAATCAACGCCAACGGCGGTGTCAATGGCCAGCAAATTAAACTGGAAAAAATGGATAACAAATCCGAAGCAACAGAAGCTACCTCTGTGGCTACCAAATTAATTACCGAAAATAATGTTGTTACTATTCTTGGACCAGCTACCAGCGGTAACTTCAAAGCTACTATCCCTGTAGCTCAGAGTAATCAGATTCCCATTATCTCCGCTTCCGCTACTGCTGAAGACGTCACAGTAGCAGACGGAACAGTTTATGATTATGTATTCAAAACCTGCTTCTCCGATTCCTATCAGGGCGCAGCTATGGCTGCTTTCGCCGCTAATAACTTAGGTGCTACCAAAGCAGTAATTATTAAAGATACCTCCAGTGACTACGCCAAAGGTTTGGCTGATAACTTTACCGCCAGCTTCGAAGCTGCCGGAGGCACCATTGTTGGTGAAGAAGGCTATGTAGCCGGCGACACCGACTTCAACGCTATTTTGACAAAAGCAAAAGCCTTGGACTTTGATGTAGTTTATCTCCCTGGTTACTACTCTGAAGTTGGTCTTATCATCAAACAAGCCCGTGATCTCGGTATTGAAGCCCCCTTCCTCGGCGGTGACGGCTATGACAGCCCCACCCTCTTGGAATTGGCCGGCGCCGAAGCTTTGAATAACGTATATTATACCAACCACTATTCCCCCATCGATGAAGATGAAAAAGTTACCGCTTTCCAGGAAGCTTTCAAAGCTAAATATAACGCTGATCCCAGCGCCTTCAACGCTTTAGGCTACGACCTGGCTTACTTTATCGCTGACGCTATCGAACGTGCCGGCTCCACCGATCCTGAAGCTATTAAAGACGCTTTGGCTTCTACTGAAAACTTCAGCGGCGTAACCGGTACTATCACTATAGACGAAAACCACAACCCCATTAAGAGTATTGTTATTATTGGTTTAGAAAACGGTGTGGCAGCTTCCTCCGAAAGAATGGAACCGGATGAAGTTGTAACCGCTGAATAAGCATAGGCAATAAAAATATTATCACAATTATGAAAACTGACAGGCTGACTATCTCAGCCTGTCAGTTTATCCCGTTGGGGAGGTGAAAGCTTTTGGAAGCTTTTTGGCAACAAGTAATTAACGGCATATCTTTAGGCAGTATTTTTGCTCTTATCGCCTTAGGGTACACAATGGTATATGGTATTATCGGACTCATCAACTTTGCCCACGGCGATATCTTAATGATTGGGGCTTATATCGGCTACGCCATCACAGCCTTTACACCACTGGGTTTTTTCCCAGCCTTAATAATAGCTATGGCTGCCTGTACTGTACTGGGAGTGCTAATAGAAAAAATAGCTTATAAACCGCTGCGAAACGCCACGCGTATAGCGGCGCTTATTACGGCTATCGGTGTTTCATTCTTTCTGGAATACACAACCATGTATTTTGTGGGAGCCGATAAGCGCGGTTATGTAGCCAATGTGTTATCCAACAAAGTTATACATATTGGCGATATTGTTATTTCCATGCAGCAGATTTATATCATTATCATCACCATTATTTTGATGATAGCATTACAATATATTGTACACAAAACTAAAGTGGGTAAAGCAATGCGGGCTGTTTCTATCGACAAAGACGCAGCTCAGCTTATGGGTATCAGTGTTGATCGCACTATATCCTATACCTTTGCCATAGGTTCTGCTCTGGCTGGTGCCGCTGGCGTACTTTTCGGTATTTATTATACCTCTATTAACCCCTTAATGGGTATGACTCCTGGACTTAAGGCCTTTGTAGCCGCGGTTTTCGGCGGCATCGGCAGTATTCCCGGAGCCATGGTAGGAGGATTAACCATGGGTGTGGCGGAAACGATGGTTTCCGGCTATGTGCCCAATGGTTCTCTCTTTAAAGACGCCGTGGTTTACGGCATCTTAATTTTAGTGCTGATTATTAAGCCATCTGGCCTTCTTGGAAAAAATACGAAAGAGAAGGTGTAAGCATATGGCAAAAAATATTTTCTCCAACAAAAAAGCACGTAATATTATCGGTGTCCTTGCCCTTATAGTCTTTTTCGTAGTAATGCAGGTACTTATCAGTACAGGGATAGTGACTACATACTATCAGGACATCCTCTTTTTAATGTGTATAAATATTATTATGGCCGTCAGCTTAAACCTGATTACCGGTTTTACTGGACAGTTTTCTTTAGGACACGCCGGATTTATGGCCATTGGGGCCTATACAGCCGCCTTGATCATTATGCAGATCAACAGCACTGTCGGCTTTATTCTCGGCCTTCTGGCCGGCGGAGTCTTCGCCGCCTTGATCGGTTGTATTATCGGCTTCCCTACCCTGCGTTTAAAAGGCGATTACTTAGCTATCGCTACCTTGGGTTTAGCTGAAATTATCCGTATTATCGTAGTTAATTTAAAAATTACCAACGGCGCGGCAGGTCTTTTCGTATACCAAAGATATACAAACTGGGCCTGGATTTTTGGCTTAACAGTTATTATGATCTTGATTATACGTAACTTCATACGGTCATCTTATGGACGTGCCTGCATCTCTATTCGCGAAGATGAAATAGCATCGGAAGCAATGGGAATTAATACCACAAAATATAAGATTATAGCCTTTACCCTGAGCTCATTTATCGCCGGTGTTGGCGGTGCTATTTACGCCTCCACCTTCTATATTATCCAACCCGCTACTTTTGGCTTTATGAAATCCATTGATTTCCTTATCATCGTGGTTTTAGGCGGTATGGGCAGTATCTCAGGTTCCGTAGTAGCGGCGGTACTCCTAGGTTTTGTTAACGCCTATCTACAGGATTTCGCTGAATTGCGTATGGTAATTTACTCTGCTTTGCTTATTATTATCATGTTATTCAGACCTCAGGGGCTTATGGGTACAAAAGAACTTTCCATGGATATGTTCCTCGGCGCCTACTGGCGGGATAAAGCAGCGTCTATCCGGGAACGATTCAGCCGTAAAGACAAGGATGAAGAATAAGGAGGTATGATATGTCATTATTATCTATAGAAAACCTTACTAAATCCTTTGGTGGTCTTACCGCTGTGTCCAATGTCAATATCACCATTGAAGAAGGAGAACTCATCGGTTTGATCGGACCTAACGGCGCCGGGAAAACTACCCTGTTTAACCTTATTACTGGTGTATATGTACCCACCTCAGGAAAAATAATAATTGATCATGACGGCAAAACTAAGGAAATATCCGGCATGAAGCCATATAATATCACTAAACTCGGTTTTGCCAGAACATTCCAAAATATACGTTTGTTTAACGATCTAACTGTATTGGATAATGTGCGTATAGCCATGCATCAAAATGTGGAATATTCTTTCACTTCTTCTGTTCTGCGGCTGCCGCCCTTCTTCAAAGGTGAAAAGAAACAAAAAGAAGAAGCCATAGAACTGCTAAAGATCTTCAATTTGGAACACAAACAGAATGAGCTGGCAAAAAATCTGCCCTACGGTGAACAGCGGCATTTAGAAATTATCCGGGCTTTAGCCACCAAACCTTTTCTCCTCTTATTAGATGAACCTGCCGCTGGCATGAATCCAGCTGAAACTGCGGAACTCACCAGGAGTATCAAGTGGATCCGAGATTATTTTAACATCACAGTACTCCTCATTGAACACGATATGAGTTTAGTTATGAACCTCTGCGAACGCATATATGTACTGGACTACGGCACAATGATCGCCAGCGGCACTCCCCAGGATATCCAGGGGAATCCCAGAGTAATTGAAGCCTACCTGGGAGGTGATATAGATGCTTGAACTTAAAAATGTCTCTGTACATTACGGTATGATCCATGCTTTAAAAAGCATTTCTCTTACAGTTAACGATGGAGAAATCGTTACTCTCATAGGCGCCAACGGCGCCGGGAAAACCTCTACTCTCTGCGCTATCTCTGGTCTGGTCAAAACCTCTAACGGCTCTATAATCCTGGACGGCAAAGCCATAGATAAAGTAGCGGCTCAAAAGAGAGTAGGACTTGGTATATCTCAAGTACCTGAAGGACGCCACGTATTTCCCGCTATGTCAGTTTACGAAAACCTGGAAATGGGAGCTTATCTCCGAAAAGATAAAGGAGAAATTAAAAAAGATATGGAATCGGTATTTGAATGGTTCCCTATTCTGGCACAAAGAAAAAAGCAGCCAGCAGGCACCCTCTCCGGCGGTGAACAACAAATGCTGGCTATGGGACGAGCTCTAATGTCACGGCCCAAAATCATGCTGATGGATGAACCTTCTATGGGACTGGCTCCGCTTCTCGTTCATGAAATCTTCAGTATTATTAAAGACATAAACTCCCGGGGCACTACCATATTATTAGTTGAACAAAACGCTAAAATGGCACTCTCTATCGCTAACAGAGCCTATGTAATCGAAACAGGCTCCATAGTACTCTCAGGCAGCGCAGAAGAGCTTATGGAAAGCGAAGATATTAAAAAGGCATATTTAGGAGGTTAATTATGTTTGTTAAAACCAGAATGACAACTAACCCAGTAACTGTTACTTCCGAAACGCCTGTAGCCGAAGCATATCAACTTATTAAAGAAAACAAAATACGCCGTTTGCCCGTAGTGGATAAGGGAAAATTGGTAGGCATAGTAACAGAAAGGGAATTGCAGCAGCTAACTCCCTCTAAAGCCACTACCCTCAGTATTTACGAAATCAATTATCTCTTGGCCAAAGCCACGGTCAAAGCGGCTATGAGCAAGGACGTCCTTACTACTACACCAGATACCCTGCTGGAAGAAGCCGCTGTGGTAATGCGGGAAAAACGCGTCAGCGCCCTGCCTGTTATGGAAGGAGATAAATTAGTCGGTATTATTACCGAAACAGATATCTTCGACGCCTTCACTGATCTATTAGGAGCCAGAGAACCAGGCAGCCGTATCACCGTCAGCGCCCAGGATTCCCCTGGCGTATTAGCTAAGATAGCTAATATCTTAGGCGGTTTCGGCGTTAATATAACACGTTTGGCAGTATACCGCGGTGAAGGCGATAATTGCCAAGTGGTAATACGTGTTAACAGCGTAAATACCGAAAACTTAGAAAAAGCCCTGGAAGAAGAAGGATATCCCATAACTCATATATCCAAAAATTTCTAAAATATAATAAAACCACCGGTAAAAACCAGCGGTTAGCAAAAACAAGAGTATTTTATATGTTACAAGGGACGGAAAGTTTTGTCTTTCCGTCCCTTTTTCACTCTACATATAAGGAAAAATCAGCACAACAAATTCATTAGAAAAAATATATTATTCTTAACGGCAAAAAACACATAGCCAAATACAGGGAGGATTACAAGATGTATAGGCAACCCTGTGCTTTTCGTGGGGCGGGATATAAAACCAGTCACCCTCTTTAAGATGAACGGACGGTTTATCCTCATAGGCTATCTCAGCCTCTCCCTTCAGTAAAAAGACATATTCTCTTTCATCCTGATCGTACCAGGAAGAGGTTTGACCAGTGCTGATTATCCTCTCAAAGCGCACATTATCACTGCCGGCCAGAATCTCAGTCAGCTCATCCTCTAAGGGCAGAGCGGGCAAAGCGTACAAATTCATAAATATCATCCTCTATAACTTTATTATAATCAAAAGTTCAAACATAGCATCATCATAATCTATTGACAGGGTGCCATCATAGCCTGCAACTATAGATTTTACTATTTCCAGTCCCAAGCCGTGATTATCCTTATCGGCTTTGCCAGTAAAAAACACTGAACCACGTTCTTTTATAGGGTTAATCTTTGTGTTGCTAATTTGATAAAAAAGGTAGTTTTTATTTGTCCTGATCCTTAGTTTAATTGTTGGTGACGGAGATATTGAAGCGGCATCTATAGCATTATCCAAAGTATTACCTATGATAGTGCACATATCTATAGAATCTATTGACATTGAGGAACTGATATCTACCTTAAAATCACAAGTTATACCTCTATCAATGCTTTCCTTATATTTCCCGTTTAACACCGCGTTAATAATACTGTTATCGCAAAACTCATAACATACTTCCCCGATTTTACCGGTTAAATTCTGAAGATAGGTTTCAGCCTCCTTCACTTTAGCAGACTGTAAAAGAGAAAGAGCCGTTTCCAGATGATTACGTATATCATGACGCATCCGCCGAATTAACTTTTGCTTTGTTTCTAACTCTTTATAATAAGAATTACGAAGCTTAAGATTTTCTATTTCACCTAATGAACGCATCTTATCTACCAAGGTATTTAAAAGCATAAACATCGCTAAACAAGTGATTATGGTAACAAGACAGATAGCCATAGCACCCCAGCTCTTCTCATCGGGTGTTATCATTACCGCAATTATAATGGAAACAAAAGGAGCTAAACAAATAATATCAACAAAAAACCAAGGCAGACCATCTAAATAACATATAACACCCTTTAAATACTTTTTAGCCAATAAATAAATAAGGTACCAAACTATAATTTTTACAGCTTCAATAGCTACATAGCAGAAAAACTCATAGTTACTAAATAGATAATTTGGGGCAAAAGAAAATAATATTAAGGTTTCCATAAAATTTATGGCAGTCATTATGGGATAGATAACTAATACGGCTGATAAACGAGACCATAACGAGGCGCGGAAACCTATAAGCATAATCAGGAGAAAACCAATCATCGCGTAAGTAACATTAATGGGATCCTCATTATAAATTATTGTGTTACCTACAATACTTAAAGAAAATATTAACAAAGGAATCAGCCACTTTATTGGCAAAGGACGAGCAAAAAAAGAAAGAATCTTATAAAAAATAAACCCGCTGATCAGCATTTCTACCCAATATATTAATTTAAAAAATATATCGCTCTCCATAAAATGACCTCTCCTGGGATAAACTTATGACAGCATAGCCTTAGCAAAAGCTATCATCACTACCTGATATTGTCCTCTGCTGATCGGTACTAATTCATCTCCAACCTTAGCGCCTTCCCCCTCTATGGCGGATACCTGATTAATATTTAATAGATAGCGGCGGTGACAACGCACAAAATAGGCGGGAAGCTTTGCTTTAACCTCACTGAGACGCTGATAAAACTCAAACTTTCCTCCCTTAGTAACAGCTATAACCTTTCTTTTATCGCTCATGAAATAGTAAACATCTTTTAAAAAAAGTTTATAAACACCACCCTTTGTCTCAACAATATATATATCATCTCCTTGGTCATCTAATATTTTAAGAGCCTGGTCTAAAATCTCTTTTATTTTCTGAGCGCTGTAGGGTTTTAAAATATAGCTTAAAGCCCTAACATCATAACCCTGAAAAACATAGTCGTCATAAGCGGTAATAAAGACTAATACCGCACCAGAATTTTTACGCCGCAAAAGTCTGGCAGTCTCCATACCATTCATGGCTCTCATCTCAATATCTAAAAAAATCAGATCAGCGCTGTCACTCCTATAATCAGCTAATAGATCTTCTCCGCTGTTAAATTCATAAAAAGTATAGTCAAGTCCCCTTAAATCCATAAAGCCAGATATTAGTCTCCTTAAAAGCCGGCGTTGTTCTTTTTCATCATCACATACCACTATGTTTAACATGATATCCCACCTCTTGTCCACTATTATAACATATAACATCTATTATTTAAGAATCAGACAAAAGAATTTGGCGTAGATTACAAAAATCATGCCATATTTTACATTTGCCTCACTGATCTGGTTCCCGCCTTTGACTTACAATAGAAATATAAAACAAAGGAGGAATATTTCATGTTAAAAGTTGAGGGCTTATATAAAAGCTATATATCAGGAAACAATGTCTATGAGGTCTTAAAAGATGTATCCTTTGAGGTCAAAAAAAGCGAGTTTATCGGCGTAATGGGTCCCTCCGGCAGCGGTAAGACCACACTCTTAAACTGTATATCCTGCTTTATCCCCTTTGAACAAGGGAAAATATATCTAAAAAACGAGGATATCAGCTCTATGGGAGAAGAACAGTTAGCCGAAGTACGTAATGAGAAGCTGGGTTTTGTTTTTCAGGATTTTATGCTTTTAGATGGTCTTTCTGTTTTTGAAAATATTTGCCTACCCCAAATTATAGCCAATAAACCCATCAAAGCCATGGAAATGAAAGCTAAAAATCTATGTGACCTCTTCGGTATAAACAACATAGCTAACAAGTATCCAGCGGAAATATCCGGCGGCGAAAAACAGCGCACAGCAGTAGCCAGAGCCTTGATAAATGATCCCCTGATCATCCTGGCGGATGAGCCCACCGGCAATTTAGACAGTCGCTCCTGCCGCAGTGTCATCCATGCCTTCCTGCGAGCCAAAAATGATTTAGGAGCCACTGTGTTTATGGTTACTCATGACAGTTTCGCCGCCTCTTTTTGCGATAGAGTTATTGTCTTGCGGGATGGTGCCATATATGACGAAATATCCCGTTCCTCTAATAGAGAAGCTTTTATGGATCAATTGCTGGCTACTGTAAAAAGATTAGGAGGTGAATTAGAAAACCATGAATAATATTATGAAAAAACTCCGTGTTTATAATAAACAGCACTACTATATTATGATATTTTCCCTTTTTATCTCGGTATTGTTAGTTACCTCCTATGCCCTTATATACTATAGTCCTACCGTACAGAGTATCTTGCCCCAAGGAGGAGATAGCAGAAAACAAGCAGACTTAATTTTCGCTATCGCTATATTAGGCTGCGCTGTCTTTACAACCTACGCCTCATCACTCTTTTATAAATATAAAAGCGGTGAGTTTGGTGTCTTTATGGCTTTAGGTATTAAGAAAAGATTTTTAAAAAAAATACTCTACAGGGAAATAAGCCTTATAGCCGCTGGTTCCGCCTTGGCGGGATTAATTATAAGTATACCTGTATCTTGGTGTATCTGGAAATTGTTTCAAATCGTAATTATTGATACAGAAGAGATGACATACTCTTTAGGCTGGTATGGATTTGGCATTGGCTGCCTCTTTAGCCTTTTCGCCGCTATCTGTGTTTTCTTTTTGGGAAGTAAATTTATTAAAAATAGTGATATTATAACCTTAATACGGGAAACTAAAACCTCTGAGACTATTAAAAGGGTTAAACCCTGGCTTGGCCCTTTGGGCATCCTTCTTATCATCGCAGGTATGTTTTTAGGATATATAGCGCCTATTATATCTGTCCGTATCTGGGGTCAGTATTTGCCCTCCTTCTGGAATGCCACTTACCTCCTGACCTTAATAGGCATATATTTTTTTATGGTACGAATTGTGGCGGGACAAAAAAAGGGAAAAACACCTAAAAGATACTATCAAAATATAATCTCTGTCAATATGATGCGCTTTACCGGTAAACAAACAGTAAGGAATATGTGTGTCATAACTTTCCTTATCGCCGGCTCTCTCTTTGCCACCTTTTATACTCCAACTATGGCAACAGGCGTATTTTACAGCAGCAACAGTAATCCTGTTGATTATACTTTTTTTTATCCAGAAACAGAAAGTCTATTATCTAAAGATGATATTTACGCTTTGGCAGCGGAATACAACGTGAATATTACCTCTTATTACGAAATCTCTTCCCTGTCTCTTCTGCGGGACGGGATAGCAAAAGAATATGACGAGGAGGAAAATAAGCTCACTGAACATTACGAGAATATCTATGGCTATGGACAATTCTTTGCCGTTTCTGATTTTAACAAAGTTAGCGGAGCCAATATCAGCGTTGATCCTGGTACTTATAAGATATTATGTTATCCCGGTCAGGAAGAAGGAATTTTCAGTGATTTTGATGATCTCTCACATATAATCGATCCCCAGAACGGCGGTGTTAAAAACTTAAGCTACAGCGGCAGAGCGGATTTTATGCCTCTCAGTGAAAACCACAGTATAAATTATATACTCTCTGATGAGGACTATAATGCCTATAAAGATAAGACATCCCAGGAATATCGCACGCGATACGTACTTTTCAATGTAAAAGACCCCAAAGAACAATATAACTTTGCTCGTAGTCTAAAAAACAAGATAATTACAGCCGCCTCACCAGCCATGGCAATACCTGATGGCTATGATAGATACAGTAAAGAACAAGCCGACGCCAAGGGTGAAACTTATTTCCTGGATGATGAGGAATATAAAATAGATCTATATCCTGATAACAACCAGCTTGCTCTGGATTGGAAATATTATCCCCGCTTTACGGTACTGGAGACTCAGGACCTGTTGAAAAATGCCTCCGTTTATATAATGCTCTTCGTTTATATTTCCTTGATCTGTTACATTGCAGTGGCGGTAATGGCCTATACAAGAAGCGTCACCATAGGAATCAACAACAAACAGCTGTTTAACGATATCCGACGTCTGGGTGCTAGTGAAAACTATATTTTAAAAGTCATAAAAAAACAGCTCTCTAAAATCTTTTTATACCCAACAGTCACAGCCGCAGGGGTAATATACCTATTTTATTGCCTGATAATGTACAACAATGACAGTAATATAAGTGTTAGTGAGATCTTAGCCTTAGGCGTAGATATTATAATCTTAGTTCTTGTTTTTATCTTCATGTACGGGGTATACCGCATTTCACTCAATAAAGTACTGCGCATTATTTCCCCGCCAAAGCAATAATCTGTTAAATTATGTCTTTTTGTAAATTGCCCGTTACCGATTGACTGTTTTCATAAACGGAAGCACGATAACGAAAAGAAGAAAGCGGCATACCACATTCTTTCGCCGCTGCCACACCAGTAATTTTTCCTTGTTTCCAAAGGTTATAAGCACCGTAAAAGGTATTGGGTAAGGATTGGGGCGGACGTCCAAATCTTACACCCCGGGCTTTAGCCGCCGCTATACCCTCGGCTTGTCGCTTCCTGATATTCTCACGCTCGTTCTGAGCCACAAAGGAAAGTATTTGTAAGACTATATCGGCAATAAAAGTTCCCAGTAGATCCTTGCCCTGCCTGGTATCAAGCAGCGGCATATCTATGACACAACTATCTATGCCTTTTTCTTTCGTTAATATACGCCATTGGTTTTGAATTTCCTCATAATTGCGTCCAAGCCGGTCAATACTCAATATATAAAGTAAATCACCGGGTTTTAATTTTTTCACTAATTTTTGATACTGAGGGCGCTTAAAATTCTTACCAGACTGCTTGTCCACATAAATAGCTCTATCTGCTATGCCCTTACCGCGCATGGCGATAAACTGACGCTCCTCATTCTGATCAATACTGGAAACTCTAATATAGCCATAAATATTATTATTGATACGATCTCCCCCATTTCTATCCTACAATATGTAATTGTCAGACATCAGACTGAATCAAAGCTATCTACAACAAGTACTGGGCCTTTTATTTTTAGGGAAAAATCGCAGATACTATTATTTC
>CAWVFN010000014.1:0-3312 GCA_963928475.1 Bacillota bacterium | reverse complement strand
ATAGAGCAGTCTCTGAGTACTTTTTCTTCCCATATGACAAACATAGTAGAAATATTATCAAAGGCGGGAAAGAACAATCTTGTTGTTTTAGATGAACTGGGGGCTGGTACTGATCCCGTTGAAGGTGCCGCTTTAGCTATGGCTATAATTGATACCCTGTTAGCTAAGGGCAGTAAAGTTATAGTCACCACTCACTATAGTGAACTTAAAGCTTATGCCTATAATCACAGCCGCTTAGCTAACGCCAGTGTGGAGTTTGATATTGATACCTTAAGACCAACCTATAAATTGCTTATGGGCATACCTGGCCGCAGCAACGCCTTTGACATCGCCCTATCTTTGGGAGTTAATCCTAATGTTATTGCCAAGGCTGATGAATATATGTCCAAGGAGGCAAAAGAAGTAGCAAATTTTTTAGCCAACTTAGAAGAGGGACGTGTAGAGACGGAAAAAGCCAAATCTGAGGCTAAAGAGCTAAAGACCCGCCTTGAAGCATTGGAAAGGGAAATGAAGGAAAGGGAGGAGGCTCTGCGGCTTAAGGAAAGCAAAATGCTGGATAAGGCCAGAGAAAGAGCGGATCGCTTAGTGAGAGAACGCCGCCGGGAAGCCGACACCTTGATGCGGGAGTTAAAGACCCTAATTGAGGGAGAAAATGCTAAACGCAAAGAAGAGATTTTAAGAGAAGCCCGCGTTAAAGTCAAAAAAATAGAAAATCTTGCCCCAGAGTATAAGGAACCTCAATATCCAGGCATAGGGCTGGACAAAGTTGATATCGGGGAAGAAGTTTATGTACCTAAACTGAGAAAAAACGCTATCGTAGTGGATATAGTCAGCGAGAAGGAAGTACAGATCCAAGCTGGTATCATGAAGGTAAATATTCCTCTTAATGAATTGCGCAATGCCTCCCAGAGTAAGTCGGAAGAGGCTCGCAGCCGCTATGCTAGCATTGCCGCGGCTAAGGCCAGAAATATTAAGTCTGAAATAGATTTAAGAGGCTTAACTGAGGAAGAGGCTAGGATGGAATTGGAAAAATATATAGATGACGCCGCTATTTCTAATATCGGTACTATCCGTATAATCCATGGTCTTGGCACTGGCGTCCTCAAAAAAATGGTTTATGATCTTTTAAAAAAACATCCCCGGGTGAAATCCCAGAGACTTGGCGGCTATTACGAGGGAGGTGCCGGCGTTACCATTGCTGAACTGCATTAATCTCGTATTCTACTTAATAAAAAAGGTCTGTGATTCAATAAAGTATCACAGACCTTTGTGTTTTAATAAGTTTTTAATATGAAACAAGTACACCGCCTTCATTAGCATACATGGTAGTTATGCCTCTTCCCTCCAGAAGATAGGATGCTTTAAATTTACAGGATTTAAGTATTTCTTTAAGTACCCAGGAGCCCTGTTTTTCGTTGGCGCAATGGGTAACTACTAAGACCCGTTCCGCTGGATTTTTAACATTTTTTACTACCAGTTTACACATATGATTGAGTGCCCGTTTAAAACTTAAATCCTGAGCGGCTTTAGCTATTTCCCCGGCTCCGTTATCCTGCATAATCAATTTTATATGGAGAGTATCCAGGAGTGAGGCCTGTATATTGCTGATTCTGCCGTTTTTCCTGAAGTTATCATAATTATCCAGTAGGAAAAAAATATGGGACTCATCAACATACTTGGTAGTGAGAGCTACAACTTCCTGGAATGTTTTTCCTTCCGCCTCTAATTCCATTATTCTAAGAGCGGCTTGAAGCAACATACCTCCGGCTCCCTTTGAGTCAAAAACATGTATGCTTTTACCTTCACAGTTTTCTTCTTCCGAGTATATGAACTTGGCCTGTTCCGCCGCATTATAGCTGCCGCTGAGTTTGGAGGATAGAGTTATTACATAGACCCTTTTTTCCTCACCGCGATAAGCCTTAATAAAGTCACCAGGCGAGGGACAGGAAGAACGGGCATAATCCTCTGTTTTTTTCATCCTGCGCAGAAAATCAGCTGGTTCAAAATTTTCATCATCAAGAACTGAATAATCTCCCAAATGTAATGTTAGAGGTACTGTTTCGAAGTTGCCCTTTTCCAATACGTCTTGTGGCAGGTCGGCACTGCTATCAACTACTATTTTATATTCCATACTTATCTCCTAAATAATTGTAATTATAACAATATTATGTATATTATAATATCATGTTATAGTGGGCAAATCAATAGAATATTGAAAAATATTAGCTATTATTATATACTTTACACAGGGTGGTGAGTATTTACAATGGCCAAAGATATATCATCTTTATTGAAAAAAAGTATAATAAATTCAGAATTTCAAACAAAAGATATTCCCAATATTGATCTATATATGGATCAAGTTATAAGCTTCATTAATAGAGAATTTGCTCCCTCTGGCGAGGAGAAGGAAAAGTTCCTGACTAAAACTATGATACACAATTATAGTAAGGAAGGTCTGATAAAGCCAGTAAAAGGTAAAAAATATACTAAAGAGCATATCATACAGATGATCATAATTTATCAGTTAAAAAATACCTTAAAGATAAGTGATATTAAAGACATACTAACAGCTGTATATCAGTGGGATGAGTATAACGATGAGTCTTTAGCCGCTTGTTATGATAAACATATGTCCTTTAGAGAAAATACATATCAGTTAATTGAAGAGTTTACTGAAAAAGTTTTGTCCCAAGATAACCTTAATATTGATGACAGGGAAGATTCTCTGGTTTTACTGCTGAATCTTGCTTTTGTGTCCTATAGTTTTAAAGCACTGGCTGAAAATCTTATTTCTCATATTAAAGCTGAATAAATAGTAAAATAAAAAAGAGCGGGGTCACCGCTCTTTTTTATTATTACATTCCCAAACAGAGAAGTATAATGGTCACTAAGGAGAAGGCAGTACAATATATGGCGAAATAACGGAACTTGCCGTTATTTAAGAGGCGTACTACCAATTTAATAGCTAAGATGCCGGAAATCATGGCCGCTACCGCCCCGGCGGTATAGGTGGGCGAGATATAAAAACCGCCTGTTTCTGTTACCACATCTTTTACTTCCAGTAAAAACGCTCCCAAAATTACTGGTATGGACATAAGGAAGGAAAATTTTGCTGCCTCAGTACGTTTTAAACCGCAGAGAATGGCGGCGAAAATAGTGGAGCCGGAACGAGATATACCAGGCACCAAGGCTACCATTTGTAAGAGACCGATAAATAAAGCCATCTTGACATTTATTTCATCACCTAATTTCGTACCTTTTTGTTTATCAGCAATAAATAAAATGGTGGCTGTAAAAAGCAGAGCAATG
>CAWVFN010000013.1:0-2982 GCA_963928475.1 Bacillota bacterium | reverse complement strand
GGACTCGTTTTCATTCTCCGCCTTTAAACGGCGATAGAAATTAGCTACAGTAACCTCATAATAAGTCATAACATAGAAACAAGCTATGCCAAGAGTTATCACACACAAGGCAAACCAAGGAATAAAGGAAAGCTGCAAAACAAAAAGCTCCCCTTTGTGACCATTCATCATATGGCGGCTGCGAGTAATGGCCTCTAAAGCTCCGACATCATCGTTATCAGCTAAAATATAAAAACACATAGCGTAACTGTAGGACTTGATAATACCAGGAATAATTAATAATAAAGTCCATAAAGACACGAAAAGCGCATATAAAAAAGAGGTAAATATAGCCGCCCAAATACGCTTAAAGCCTTTGAAGATGTGACTGAAGGACACTGGCAGATCCCTCATTACCTCAAGCACCAATATATACCAACCTAAATTAAGAGGAGACATCACAATAAGGGAAATTATCATCGATAAAAAACTTAATCCCATAAAGGAACTATAGTTCACTTCTGTTATCTCATTGGGATCAACGTAAAAAATAACGGAAATAAGACCGCTTATAACCGCGAACAAAGCAAAAGCGCCAACGACAGCTCCCCACTTACCAGATAACTGACTTTTAGCTTCCTGTTTCATTTCCTGACGAATATATGCCATACTTAACTCCTTGTCTTTTCTTATTTTTCGTTTAGAGTTTACTGAAACTTCCTGAAATTGTCAACTATAATTCTTATCTCGGCAGGATTTTTAAGCTTTTCATAAAATTTTATTATTAGGAGAAATAATATGAGACAAGATGAAATCAAAGACAGCTTCGCCATGAAACACCATGCCGAAGGAGGCTGGTATAAAGAAATCTGGCAAAGCGAAAAACAAACTGAAGGTAAAAAAATCTGCTCCCTCATGTACTATCTGCTGACAGAAGAAGAGGAAAACCGCTGGCATCGTCTTAAATCTGACGAGATTTGGCTCTTTCATGAGGGGAACCCAATCACTGTCACCATGGGAGGACAGGGGAAAAATCCGGAAACAGAAACAAAACTGACGCTGGGAAAAGATATTTTTCACTGCGTTATACCAGCGGGAACCTGGCAAAAATCAGAAGTCCCCCAGGGTTACGCCCTGGTATCCTGTGTCGTCACACCAGCCTACGCCGAGGAAGACTGGGAAATAAGATAAAATCGAGGAAAAAATAATGATAGCTCTCTGCGCCGCCCTGATTGTCATCACCATCTATATGGTGGTGCGCTACTTCAGACTGAAAAACGATGATAAAGATAAAGTATCACTCACCGAAGCTTATAGGAAAAAAGACTACCCTGAGTATTTGGCTATAATTAACTATAAAATCAGCCAGACAAACAATGTCCGGGATAAAAATATTCTCGCTACCCTAAAAATTCAAGCCTACCTTCCCCAAAAGGAATGGGGCAAAATAGAAGCTCTCTATAAACAGATCGACTTTAAAAAACTGCCCAAAAAAATCAAGCTGACCTTTTTATGCCACTATATTACAGCTTTGTACCTCCAAGGGAAAAATCAAAAAGCCCAAAATTTCATACAGGCCAATTCCGATTTTTTGGCGGAAGCCAAAAACAACAGCGGCTATATCCTTTACCTGGAAAGCTTTAAGGCTTTTCAGGCCTATGCTGATAAAGAATATGATAAAGCCAAAGAAATATTCACGAAATTACGGGACGCTGAAATCAACAACGATTTTTATAATGATATTTTTACCCAGTATCTCAACAAAATCAGCAATGCTGCTGAAAAAAAAGAGACAGCCTAACTTTTATTATTAAAAGTGCTGTCTTTTTTTGTCAAGGAAAATTTTTCAGGCTCCCTCTGGGGGAAACAGCGCTAAACTGTTGACAATAGCGGGCTTTTCATTATAAAATGATTGTTGATACCTTATTATATATATGATTACATAAATTGAAGGAGATATAAAAAAATGGACTACAGCAAAACCTTGAATCTGCCGGTAACGGACTTTCCCATGCGAGGTAATCTACCTAAAAAAGAACCTGAAATCCTGAAAAAATGGGAAGAAATGGATATTTATCATAAATCCCTGGAAGCCAGGGAAGGCTGTCCCTCCTTTATTCTCCATGACGGACCGCCTTATGCCAACGGTGATATACATTTAGGACATGCCCTCAACAAAGTTTTAAAGGATATTATTGTCAAATACCATACCATGGCTGGTTTCCGTTCACCCTATATTCCCGGCTGGGATACACATGGCCTGCCCATTGAGCAAAGAGCCATTAAAGCTTTGGGACTTAACCGCAAAGAAGCCTCAGTAACGGAATTCAGAGATAAATGCAAGGAATTCGCCTTAGAATTCGTGGAAATTCAAAAAGAAGAATTCAAACGCTTAGGTGTAAGAGGCGACTGGGATAATCCCTATATCACCCTAAAACCTGAATATGAAGCAGTACAAATCGGCATTTTCGGCGATATGGCACAAAAGGGCTATATCTATAAAGGTTTAAAACCCGTTTATTGGTGCCCCAGCTGTGAAACAGCTCTGGCCGAGGCGGAAGTAGAATATGCTGATCATAAAAGTCCATCTATATACGTAAAATTCGATATCAAGGACGCCAAAGGCAAAGTTCCCGAAGATGCTAAGTTCATTATCTGGACAACCACTCCCTGGACACTGCCGGCTAATACCGCCGTCTGTCTCAATAAAGATTTTACCTATTGCCTCTTAAAAGTAGAAGAGGAAAAATGGATAATCGGCAAACCCCTCTTAGAATCCTTTGTTAAAGACTGCGAAATAGAAAATTACCAAATACTGGAAGAATATACAGGCAGTGATTTGGAATATCTGACCTGCGTTCATCCCCTCTTCGACGATATGGAAAGCCTCGTCATCTTAGGCGAACATGTTACCGATGAAGCCGGTACCGGTGCCGTTCATACCGCCGGCGGCCATGGGGTAGATGACTTTAATATCGCTAAACTCTATAACCTGCCCATCCT
>CAWVFN010000012.1:0-24243 GCA_963928475.1 Bacillota bacterium | reverse complement strand
TAAATATAGTAAGTATAATTGCTATTGGTTTTATCGGCGGTCAGAATAGCACCACCTTGTTGGTGGGAGCGGTAGTGGGAATGATATCTGGTTTCTTCTCATCATTACTGGCTTTAGGGGTTTTGCCCTTGGCTGAAACCTTCTTCAAAGCGACTACCCCGATGAAGCTTTTGGAATTAGCCAATCCTGGTCATCCTTTAATCAAGCGTCTGATGACAGAGGCGCCAGGTACTTATTATCATAGTGTATTAGTAGGTAACTTAGCTGAGGCGGCGGCGGAAACCATTGGCGCTGATTCCAATTTAGTACGGGTAGCCTCTTATTTCCACGATATAGGTAAATTAGAGCGGCCTAAATATTTTGTGGAAAACCAGAAACCTGGTGTCAACCCTCATGAAAAGCTCAATCCCTCTCTCAGTACTCTGATTATCATTTCTCACGTGAAAGACGGCGTGGAAATGGCGGAAGAATATGGTTTACCTCAAAGCGTTGTCAATATAATAAATGAGCATCATGGCAACAGTGTGGTACAGTATTTTTACCATAAGGCAAAAGCTGGTGCCAGAGGTGAGGATGTAAACGTAGATGATTTTCGTTATCCTAATCCCAAGCCTCAAACTAAGGAAAGCGCTGTAATTATGATGGCTGACAGTGTACAAGCCGCTTTACAAAGTGTCACCCTTCATTCCAAAGGTGAGATGCGGGCTAAAATACACGATATAATTCAAGGTCAGTTAGCTGCGGGTCAGTTTGAGGAGTGTGACCTTACCTTTAGGGATCTTTATAAAGTTCAGGAAGCTTTCTTTACGGTTTTAAGCGGTTTATCCCACTATCGTATTGAATATCCTAGCTTAACGGATTCTGACAAGAAACAGTTGGTAAAAGAATTAGCGGCACGGAAAACTATAGCACCAGATCAAATGGAGGCTTTGGTCAAGGAAACTGATACTGGTGATTGGCTCAGTCCCCAGGAGGGCATGGCTGTAGAAATAGACGCTCCCAAAGCTGAGTCTCCCTATAGCAATATTTCTATTAATGAAATAGCGGTAAAGAATTCTTTAATTGATAAAAATTTCAGTGAGATCTCTGTTAGTGATTCCTTTACCCTTAAGGAAACAGGGGAGGATAAATTAAAGGAGAAAGAAGAAAATGAAAATTGAGATGCGCAGTTCTCTTGTTCCCTTTCCCCTGCCTAAAGATGATATGAGGCTTTTAGGGTGTTTGCTGCAGAAAGCCGCTGCTGGTGAGGGAAAATCACGTAATACCTCAATAGCAATACTTTTTACTGATGACGCTGGTATCAGAAAATACAATAAAAAGTACCGTAAGCTTGATAAAGCTACAGATGTCCTGTCTTTCCCTATGTACGAATGGAAAGAATTGCGAGGTTCAAATTTTGTTGATCGTTCATATAGGGTAGAATTGGGCGACATAATAATATCTTTGGATCGCTGTCGGGCTCAGGCTCGGGAGTACGGTCACAGTGAACAAAGGGAATTATGTTTCCTGGGACTCCACGGTTTTCTGCATTTAGTTGGTTATGATCACGTTTTACCCGGGGAAGCGGAGATAATGGAATCTGTAGCGGAAAAGTATCTGGCTTCTTTGGGGGTGGTCAGATGAATAAAACGAAAAATTTAAGGGAAAGTTTTTATCATGCTGGTGAAGGTCTGCTACATTGTATCAGGCATGAGAGGAATATTCGTGTTCATTTAGTCATGGCTGTGGTGGCTTTAGTTTTAGGTTGTATTCTAAAGATCACTCACTATGAATTTTTGGTGCTGTTTCTTATCATTGGCGTTGTCATAGTAAGTGAAATGGTAAATACTGCCATAGAAAATGTAGTGGATATGATTACCGTTGATTTTCATCCTCTAGCTAAGATTGTAAAGGATATTACTGCCGGCGCTGTGATGTTTTCCTGCATAGTAGCTGTATGTATAGGCCTGATTATTTTTATTCCTCATATTCTGGCCTTATTGCCGTAAGATTTATATGTAACGATTAAAAGGAGGAAATAATATGGGAAAAAGAATAAAATCGTTAGCTTTTATCACTCTGCTGATATTGTCTCTGGTTTTACTGCTCTCTGGCTGCGGTAAATCTGAAGCGGAACAGGAACCCGCTGTGGAGGAGGAAGATACCGCGTTATATTGTCCTCTTGACAATGAAGAAATTGCTGAGCTGCCAAATTATTTATTTGCCGTTTCCATTGATAACGGTCCCAAGGCTCAGCCTCAGTCAGGGTTAAATACTGCGGATGTTCTTTTTGAAGTGCCGGTTGAAGGCGGTATCACCCGATTTTTAGCTGTTTTCTATCATAATCAGGCTGATGTTATTGGTCCTGTACGCAGTGCCCGCCATTATTATATAGATTTAGTCCAGTCTCTTAAAGGGATCTATGTCCACTGCGGTGGCAGTTATATAGCAAAAGAGGCTTTGGCCGCTGGCGCGGTGCCTGATATCGATGAAATGGCTAACGCTTCCACATTCTGGCGGGATAATACCAGGAGCAAACCAACGAATCTTTATACTTCCTGGGAAAACTTACAGACTTTAGCTGCTGAAAAAGGTCTTTCCAGCGCTGAAGGACTTGAGGGCTTTAATTTCTATAGTTCTGAGGAGGTCAGCAGTCTTGCTCAGGGCACCAATACGGTGATAGATATTCCCTATACCTACAGGGCTGTAAGCTATCAATGGGATACAGACAGTCAGCGTTATCTGCGCTATTCTGATGGTGAGCCTCATATGGACGCAGCTAGTGATACCCAGCTTTACGCTGATAATGTGGTAGTAATTCATAACAACTCTACCTTAATCGATGCCAACAGCGGCCTTTTAGATATGACCTTTGTTAATAGCAGCGGCAGCGGTTATGTATTCCAGAAGGGCAATGTAGTGCCTATAACCTGGTCCATGGCTCAGGAGGGTTCTCCTTTAGTTTTAACTTTGTCTGATGGCTCAGAGGCTAAACTTTTACCTGGTAAAACTATTTTCCAGGTGATAGTCAACGATATGGCCGTTACCTATGATGGCGGTGAAGACAGCACTGATACCGAGTCTGCTGAAAGCGCCGAATAAAAGGAAAAGGTTTTTAATTATGAAAAATTTTCATTCCGGTTTTATAACTGTTGTGGGTCGTCCCAATGCTGGTAAAAGTACCTTAATAAATACTATTTTAGGCCAAAAGATCGCCATTGTTTCTGACAAGCCTCAGACCACCCAAAATAAGATTAGGGGTTTCTATACTACAGAGTCAGCTCAGTTGATTTTTATTGATACCCCTGGAATTCACAAACCTAAACATAAATTAGGGGAGTTTATGGTTGAGGCGGCGAAGAGTGCTGTCAGCGGCGTAGATGTTATTTTTTATATAGTTGACGCTTCAGTGAAATTTGGCGCTGGTGAGGAATATATTATACAATCCCTGCCTCAAAATACGCCGGTATTTTTGCTGCTGAACAAGATAGACCTCATGGCTAAGGATGATCTATTCGCTTTGATTGATTTTTACAAGGATAAATTCCCCTTTGCCGAGATCGTACCGATCTCTGCTTTGAAAAATGATAATGTTGATCGTCTTTTAGAGACAGTTATAACTTATTTGCCGGAAGGACCTTGTTATTATCCTGAGGATATGGTAACAGATCAGCCGGAGCGGGCTATAATGGCGGAGATAATCCGGGAAAAGGTATTAGAACTTACTGAGGAGGAAGTTCCTCATGCCGTTGCCGTAGAGATGATAGAGGTCAAAGAGCGTCCTGACGGTAAAGTTTATGCTAACGCCACTATTTATGTGGAACGTGACTCACAGAAGGGTATTTTGATTGGTAAAAACGGGTCCAGACTGAAGGAAATAGGACGCAGGGCTCGTTTGGAGATGGAACGCACCCTTGGTTCCTCCTTTTATTTGGAGTTATGGGTCAAGGTCAAGAAAGATTGGCGTAATAAGGAAGTGTATTTACGTAATTTCGGTTTTGATAAGCGAACCATTGAATAGAATTGTTTGCGGGAAAGTATTTAAGGCTGACTATTTTATTAAGTTTAGTCCACAGTGATGTGTTGCTAAAAAAGTTAGGTTTTTGATAAATAGTGCGGCTTTTAAAGCAGTTGTACCATGATATTATGAAAGCAGGTGAGAGAATGGACAGTGTTCCTCGATGGTGTAAAAGCAAAATATTAAAAGACAGAACAGCGGGGGATCCTGGCCTTATCATCCCCCGTTAAGGGGGTTATCATGGATATAAAAGAAAAGATGGAACGGCTGAGACCGTTTATTGAAACAAAGGATTATCCCGGTATTGCCGCGGTCTTGGCGCCTTCGGCACCTATTGATATTGCCGCGGTTTTAAATGAGCTGGATGAGGATTGTATTTCCTCTGTACTTCAGTATCTGCCTTCTGATATTACCGGGGAAGTGTTGAGTCATCTTGATCCCGAACTGGTGCCTCAGATCATGCGGGATTTAGGTGATGAAAAGAGTGCCGCTATTTTGGAAACCATGTTTTCCGATGACGTGGCGGATATCTTAGGTGAACTCAGTGTCCACGAACAGAATGAGGTTTTTGACCTCATGGAAGATGAGGATGTTGAGGATATCAAGGGTTTGATGGTTTATCCTGATGATACAGCAGGTTCCATCATGACCACGGAATTTGTGGCTCTCAACATGAATGTTTCCGCTGAGGAGGCCATAAATATACTGAGGGAGAAGTCTCCCTCAGCTGAAACAGTTTATTATGTTTATGTAGTTGATGATGACAATGTTTTAGTTGGTGTTTTATCTCTGCGTGATCTTATAGTAACTCCTCCTAACTGGACGTTGGAACATATCATGCATACAAGGGTAAAATATGTTACCGATTATATGGACCAGGAAGAAGTGGCCAATCTGGTATCCCGTTACGATATTATGGCGGTTCCCGTTGTAGACGGCGATCACCGTTTAGTTGGTATCATCACCGTTGACGATGTTTTAGACGTTATCCAGGATGAAGCCACAGAGGACGTTTTACGTATGGCCGGTGTTCATGAGGACGAATTGGAAGAAGACGAGTCTTTCATAGAGAAAGTTGTAACTTCGGTGAAGTCCCGTCTGCCCTGGTTGGTAATAACCCTTTTTGGCGGTATAATATCCGGTACCATCATTGGTAATATAGAGGATGAGTTACAGGCTGTAGTCGCCTTGACTTATTTTATTCCTCTTCTTTGCGGCATGGGTGGTAATGTAGGTACCCAAAGTTCCACGGTTACGGTACGTGGTCTTTCTACCGGGCAGATAGATCCAGGTAAATTTTTCAGCAATATTTTTCGTGAATCCTGTGTCGGTTTGGTAGTAGGTATTTTTTGCGCCATTCTTTTATCTATTGTTACTATTATTTGGCAGAAAAATTTCGCTTTAGGTATTTTAGTGGGCTGTACTCTGATCTGCAATATGATTATTGCCGCCTCAATCGGTACTTTAGTACCGTTAGCCCTGAAAAAGGCTGGAGCCGATCCGGCGGTGGCCTCAGCTCCTTTTATCAGTACTAGCATTGATATTTTAGGTTTAGTTATTTATTCTATTTTGGCGTATCTGTTTATGCCCTTCTTACTGGGGATGGCTTAATGAAATATTATCCTGCCGATGCTTTTATTATCAAAACCATGGACTATGGTGAAAGTCATAAAATATTTACCCTTTTTGGCCGGGAACAAGGAAGATTCTCTGCTTTAGCCCGAGGAGTAAAAAAACCAAAAAGCCTTTTAAGAGGCCATTTACAGTTGGGCAATCGCTGTGACTTCCTTATTTACCGTGGTAAGACTCTTGACACTATATCCCAGGCTCAAGTCAAGGAAACTTATCCTGAGATATGGCGTGATCATACAGCTTATATTTACGCTTCCTATTTTTTTGAGCTTTTGAATGTTTCTTTGCCGGAGAGAGAGGAAAATAAGGAGATATTTGCCTTAGTCAGTTCTGTTCTGGGAGCTTTAGGAACTAGGGATCCACAGACTCTGGCTCGTTATTTTGAACTGGGCTTGTTGGCGGCTTTAGGCTATGATAATGACTTTAATTTTTGCTGCTGCTGTGGCAAGAAGATAAAATCTGGTTATCTTTCACCTCGTTTCCCTGGTATAATCTGTTCTGACTGTGGCAGTGGTTATGTTGTTTCGCCTCAAAGCCTTTATGCTTTGGGTTATTACCGCCGCTGTTCTATTGATATGGTAGACCGTTTGAAAGTCAGTGATGAAATGGCAAGAGAGTTGGCCAGAACCACGAAGCATATGTTAGTTTATCATCTGGATAAAAAGATTAAGTCTTTGGATATAATCGGCGAAATAAAATAAAAAACCCGCTATCACAAAGGATAGCGGGTTTTTTGTATGGGCTAAAATAATAATTTTCTTCGTCAGCTTCTTACAATAGTATAATTTAGTTATCTATTCTATTTTTTATATTGAGCCCGGCGGCGGCCTTTATTTTTATAATGGTCAGTTTGCCGTTAACGCCACCAGTAAATGTCTCACCAGAACCCAGCGGGTCATCGCCGGCTTAGACTATCGTTACCTGATAGATACCAACAGAGCCAATTGAGATTGTTATAAGTAGGTGTTCATGTGAGTAAAAGAGCGTGGCATAAAAAACGTCTTCTTATCTTAGCTGTGATCCTCTGTCTGCTGGCGGTATATCTTCTCCTTTCCCTTTTTGTGCATAAACCACTCTCTGACCCTGAGGCCTTATGGCCTGAGGAAGGAGAAGTCATAGCTGTAATAGACGGCGGTGAGTACTGTTATGATCTTGTTTATCTTTACTGTCTGACTTGAGCCTGCTTTACCGGCGGTCCTGCCGTTCCTGTCAGTGAGGAACATAGAGGCCTAAGATATAGTGATGGTTATATATTCGGCCGCTGCCAGGGTGAAGGCCCCGTCTGTCTGGATCTGGTTTACCAGGAGGCTCAGGAAGCCTTTGCCGGGGATCCCGTCATGGATACTGTCATAAAATCTTATCATTGTCTTAGGTACGATGGACTTTTCCCCGGGATCCCCGGCTTTAAGACCTCTGAGCCATTTCCCAGTCAGTGCCGGCAGTTTGAATTCGTTTTTTCCCAGCCTACAATAATTTTCTGGCACAATCTTCTGCTCTATGATGAGAAATGCGCCTATCCTGATAAACTTAGCTCTGAGCATGGTTGGGAGATGGATATTCTATCAGAGGACCATAATCTGATATGTGATAAATACACGGCCCTGGCCACTGATGAGAACGGCGTAGTTGATTATGACGCCGTAGATTACGACGCTATGTCCCAAGAGTGAGACGCTGTTTTAGGAGAGAAGCTTTTAAGTAGGTATAATATTGAGATGCTTTACTGAACCTGTTTATATCAGGGTTCCTCATTGATCCCATTTACAAGGTAAAGCGGATATATGGAAATTCCATATATCCGCTTTTTTTGCCCGTGACCGGGACAGGGATAGGAGAAAGAGAATCTTCCGCGGGGCCTGTTTCGCCGGAAAAAAGTCGAAGGATTTTTTGCCGCCGCCTGCCGTTCTCGACAATTCTCTTAAGGCTCAGCCACTATAATGATAACAGAGACAGAAACGGGGGATGAGGCCAATGACCGCTTATGTAGTCTACGGCGATCTGTTATTTCTCATGAATTTCCTTATGGATTTCACGTTGTTATTTGGCGTGTCTCATTTTGGGAATTTTAAGACAGGTAAGCTATCGTTGTTTTTATCTTCGCTTTTAGCGGCTTTTTATGGGGTAGCGGCGGTATATCCTCAATTTTCGGTGCTGAACAGTATCTTTTTTAAGACTTTGGCTTCTTTCGCCATAGTTAAAGTTGCTTTTTGGTCCTGTCACGGTAAAAAGTTTTTTAGGGCAGTGGCTTATTTTTATTTGCTTAGTTTTCTTATGGCCGGTACGGTGATGGGTATGACCTGGTTCTTCAGTGACCAGGGCTGGACTGGTCAGGGGATGTCTTTCACCGCCATGGCTCTGGGCTTTGGGCTTTTAGTAGCTTTGGTTCTTTCCCGTTTGGGGGTTTCCTACGTTAAAGCTAATTTAAGGCGCAATGAGGGCAGTGAGGATATAGAGATATATCTTAACGGCAAAAGTGTCAGAGTCAACGCTCTCTTGGATACTGGCAACGAACTATCGGATCCGGTTACCGGCTATCCTGTAGCCGTTGTTGAGTTTGAGGCGGTAAGATCACTTTTACCCCTGGACTTTGCTGATGCATTTATGCGTTTGGGTACCAGAGATATAGCTGGTTTATTGACTGAATTTATGGATAAACCTATCGGCGGCCGTTTACGGCTGATTCCTTTTTCCAGTATAGGCCGGCGCAACGGTATGTTAGTTGGCATACGTCCTGATTGCCTTAAATTGCCCCAGCGTAAATATGCTGTTGTGGATAAAGCTGTAATTTGTTTATATAGAGGTTCCCTAAATACCAGGGAGTCCTGTGACTGCATAGTTAACCCTGCTATTTTAGATGCGATATAAATATTCAGGATCGGGAGGATAAGATATGGAAGTGAGAAGTCTGCGTAATTTTGTGGCCGTATTATTGCCGCTGTTGTGTAATAATAGGGAGGAACAGTCTTTATTGTATGTCGGCGGCAATGATGTTTTGCCGCCTCCCTTAGATCATGATGAGGAATTGGCTATGCTGGGGCGGCTGGAAAAGGGCGATCCAGCCGCCAGGGATGTACTGATAGAGCACAACTTGCGTTTGGTGGTATATATAGCCAGACGTTTTGAGAATACCGGCATCAATATAGAGGATTTAGTGTCCATTGGTACGATAGGTCTTATAAAGGCGGTAAATACCTTTGATCTATCTAAAAAAATCAAGTTGGCTACCTATGCCTCCAGGTGTATAGAGAATGAGATTTTAATGTACTTGCGGCGCAATGGCAAGACTCGGGGGGAGATCTCTTTAGATGAACCATTAAACGTAGACTGGGACGGCAATGAGTTATTGCTTTCGGATATTATGGGTACTGACAGCGATTTATGTTCCAGAGAACTGGAAAATGAAGTGGATAAAGCTTTGCTGCGTATGGCCATGGAAAAATTAACGCCTCGGGAAAAAATCATTGTTGAACTGCGTTATGGTATAGACAGTGAAGGGGAGGAGAAAACCCAGAAAGAAGTGGCTGAAGTGCTGGGTATATCTCAGTCTTATATTTCCCGTCTGGAGAAACGCATTATTAAAAGACTGCGTAAAGAAATAATGAAAAGTATATGATAAAACTTGCGCCTGATTTTTGCTGTAAATCCAAAGGATAAAATAAAGATGGCAGAAGTTTTATCTCTGCCATCTCTCATATCTTTAGGATTAAAGATCCCAAAGTATCCTGCTTTTCTTAGTTTCCAGGTACCAGCCTATTATTTTTATTCCGAGGCGGCTGGAATAATGATATTGTCCACTGCTTCGGTTTTATAGTCCAGTTTCATTTCATTTTTGAGGTTCTCCAGCACACCGCCGGGAAAGGTGAGAGCAGTACTTAATGATATTTTATCACCAATAGCTTTTATAGTCAGGGGAAAAGACAGCTCAGTTTTGTTGAGGCTGATTATTATGCCTGCTTCTGTTCCTGCTGTAGCAAAGCTGGAGGTATTGGAAAGACGCATATCATTGACACTGATGGCTTCGGCGCCGGCGTTCCAAAGCTCATTGACAATAAGCAGAATATCGGTGGCGATAAGCTCGTCTTGATTATCTATTGTTAAGATTACACCCTGACCTTGTACATCTTCCCTGCCAACCGCAGCATTGAGGTATTGATTTTCTTCATTAAGGGACTTTAGAGCCTCTTCTTCGGAAAGGTTAGCTTCTTTGAGTATATTTAGTTCAGCGGTAAGAGATTTTTCCTGTTCAGTTAGGTCTTCCTGCTGCTGATGTAATTCACCTAAAATAATTACTAAATCCTCATTACTTTGGAGGGTTAGATCGGAAAGAGAAGCTTCATTGGTGTGGTATTGGACAGAAATGATAAAACCAAGAATGAGACAAATAACGGTGAGAGCTATAGCCATCCCTGTATTATTCTTCAAAACGTCCACCCCCTTGTGTGTTGGGGCGTTTTCTTTTTTTATGCCGTTGCCTTTGTATTATCAAGCGTCGGGCAATACCGAAGTTATTAAAAATACGAAAAATAAAAACGAAAACTACGGCAATAAAGAGATCTACTCCCAGATGATTGCCTAAATAAATAAAAACTCCGCCTAAAAGTGTATTAAAAATAAAACCAGTGAAAAGAATAAGACCATCGAACTTTTTTTCCAAAATTCCCAAGTATCCGCCAATAAGTGAATCCACGGCGCTGAGGAGAAGTACGGATAAATATTGGGCAAACACGGCGGGTACAATAATATTAGTGCAAATACCTAAGACAGCGCCGGCAATTAGTCCTATAAAGGGCAAAAGCCAAACCATATTATTCTCCTCCTTTCTCGGTACTTTCATCTGCCGTTGTCATATAGTTGTGGGGTATGAGCGCGGTATAAGCTGGTACGGTAAGTTCATCTTCTGGTGTGACAGTAAATATCACTTCTGAATTTAACAGTGAATCATAACTTTCCGTATTTTTCAGGTTTTTCATAAGTTCTGTACTATCGCCTATTACCGTTATCTGGTAGGGCGGAGCCAGCCTGGTTTGATTGATCATGATAACTGTACCAACACAGCGTATGGATGTTGAAGCCAGAACGCGGTGGCCATTGAGGGAAATAGCCTCTGCATAGGGACGCAGATCATTAATAAGGAATAGCAGCGTTGTGTCATGGACTATGTAATCTTCCGGAATATAGGTTGCGGTCTCTGTTTCTTTGGCGATAGCCGCAGCTTCAGTATTGTCGTTCAGTTCGATAAGGAGTCCTGCTGATGTCACTTCTTTATAACCGGCTTCATCCATTAACTCGTTGTTGAGAGTTTCTAAATTATCTATTTTTTCCAAATCGAAGTTTTGTGTTGTGGAGTAGGAATCTTTTTGCGATAAGAGTGACGCGACGCTGGTTTCTAACTGATCTATTCTTTCTTCAGCGTGTTCGATTTGTTCAATAAGATTATCTTGCTCGCTATTAGTATTTAATCTGTCTTTAAATTGAGAATTAAGGGCCGCAGCGCTAAAAAAACCAAAGGTCAGCAATATCAGAAAAAAGGTGAAAGCGACCAATGGCTGTCTTTTTTTATGTTTTATTTTGCCTCTCCTAGTCAAAGGAAAGCACCTCGTTCCCTCAGTTTTTCGTTACGACGTATCCAACCTTATTATACCAAATATATTCCATTTTTCCAGTAAAGAGCAGTTATTTTTTTAATTTAATTATAGAGGGATTTTTTGATAGCTGTCGAATAAACTATAAATGATACCTATTTTTTGTACAGAGGAAATTTATGGAATGGAATTTTTTAACAATCTGCCTATCTATATTGGATATTTTGATAATGTCTTTTGTGATATACAAGATATTGATGTTGTTAAAAGATTCCAGAGCCATGCAGCTCCTTAAGGGAGTTTTAATTTTATTTGGAGCCTATATAGTCAGCGGCTGGTTAAGTTTGACCACAGTGCACTGGATATTGGGTAAAAGTTGGAGTGTAATTGTTTTAGGTATTGCCATTATTTTTCAGCCAGAATTACGTAATGGTTTGGAAAAGTTAGGTCGAGGCAAACCTTTGTTTTTCGGCGCTAAAAGAGAAAGCGCCGCTGGCAGAGTAGTAGATGATATTGTGTCTGCTTTATATGCCGCCTCCTTTTCCCATACAGGTATACTTTTAGTATTCCAGGGCCGCACTGGCTTGAAACCTCAGATAGAGACCGGCGTTATTGTAGATGCGAAAATCAGCAGTGAGTTATTGTTGAATTTATTTTTTAAAAACGCTCCTCTCCACGACGGAGCTGTAATAATAAGCGGTAACAGGATTTTAGCTGCTGGCTGCATAATGCCGCTGACTGCCGATGATATAGATTCCTCCTTGGGAACCAGGCACAGAGCCGCTATAGGCACCTCGGAAATGTCTGATGCTCTGGTTTTAGTTGTTTCCGAGGAAACAGGAGCTGTTTCCATAGCGCGGCAGGGTCATTTACAGCATAATGTGACAGAGCATACTTTACGTCGGACATTGACTGATTTTTATGGTTTGTCCGACAGACATTATAGAAAGAAAAGGAAGAAATAATATGTTCAAGGGACTATGGCGAAGGCTGGAACGTAACAATCTTCTTTATAAAATAATATCTTTGGTCATGGCCGTATTTTTATGGCTTTACGTTACTAAGCCTTTTCCAGGTTTATTACCTTGATTAAAAGAGAGAAAAACCAACGAAGAAACAGAGGTGTGTCTTATGAAAAAACTCTTCGGTACTGATGGTGTCCGAGGTGAGGCCAATAAGGTTCTTACTCCCAGTTTATCCTTTGAGATAGGCGCGGCTTTAGCCTTAGTTTTGAAACGTCAATATTCAAGACCCGCAATATTGGTGGGACGTGATACTCGCCTTTCCGGCTCAATGATAGCAGGAGCTTTGATGTCGGGTATTTGTGCTTATGGCGGTGAGAATATTTCTTTAGGTATAGTGCCAACTCCTGCTGTATCTAATTTGATAAGAGATAGGGAAGCCGCTGCTGGTATTGTTATATCCGCTTCCCATAATCCTTTTCAGGATAACGGCATCAAGATTTTTGGTTCCGATGGCCGTAAGATTCCTGATGAACTTGAGGCAGAAATTGAGAGAATCGTGGCGGAAAAGGACTTTCCGCCCTTATGTACCGGCAGTGATATTGGTAATATTGTCTATGATAAATTTGCTGGTCAGGAATATGTTAATAAATTAAAGAAGAATTTCCCTCTGGATTTATCCCGCTTTAAGCTGGTAGTTGATTGTGCCAATGGCGCTACCTCCAAATTTGCCACTGATCTTCTTTCCTCTTTAGGCGCTGATGTTGTTCCCATCAATAAAGATTATGATGGTGTCAATATTAATGAGAATTGTGGCAGTACCAAGCCGGGAACTATGAAGGATACGGTTTGGCGGGAAGTGGCTGATTTAGGCATAGCCTATGATGGTGACGGCGATAGAGTTATTTTAGCTGACGGTGTTGGTAATATTGTCGATGGCGATGTCATTATGGCAATAATAGCCAATTATTTAAAGAATAAGGGTCAGCTTACTGATAATCGTTTAGTTGTTACGGTCATGAGCAATCTTGGTTTAAAAATAGCCATGGAAAAAGCGGGTATAGATGTATCCATAACCGCCGTAGGGGATAAAAATGTTTTCGCGGAAATGGATAAAACAGAAGCCGCTATAGGCGGTGAACAGTCGGGTCATATAATACTTTCCCGCTATAGTCCCACTGGTGATGGTATGCTTACCAGTTTAATGATTTTACAGATCATGCTGGATACTGGAGAATCTCTGGCTGAGCTTTCTAAAATTATGACGCCGTTGCCTCAGATTTTAGAAAATATTACTCTGACTCAGCGCGGACAATGGGATGAAAATCAGGCGATCAAGGAAGCTGTGGCTCGTGCTGAGAAGATTTTAGGTGAAAACGGACGTATTCTGATTCGTCCTTCTGGTACAGAACCGTTGTTGCGTGTGATGGGTGAGGGACCCGATGAAAAAGAGCTGCGCTGTGTTATTGATGATTTAGTAGCTGTAATTAAAAAAGAACTGTCTTGATTTATGAAAAATAGTGTATATAGTTCCCTTATAAATATGATTTTTAATAGGGAAGGAGTGTGTAATATAGGATGTGTGGTATTGCCGGTTATATAGGTAAGGAACAGGCGTTGCCTTTTCTTATCAGCGGCTTGAAAAAACTGGAATACAGAGGTTATGATTCAGCTGGCATAGCTGTTTATGATAAAGGAAATATTACTGTAAGAAGGCAAGTAGGGAAAATAGAGGAGCTGGAAAAATCTATTGCCGGTGAGGTAATCAGCGGTACTTCCGGAATCGCTCATACTCGTTGGGCCACTCATGGCGCGCCTTCTAACCGTAATTCTCATCCTCACAGAGACAGTAAAGGAAATTTTGCTGTTGTACATAACGGTATAATAGAAAACTATCTGGATCTGAAAAAGGAGTTGGCTGATAAAGGCTATGTTTTCTCCTCGGAAACAGATACTGAGGTTTTACCCAATTTATTGGATTATTATTATAAAGGCGATCTGCTTGAAGCTGTTGTAGAGGTGGAAAAGCGACTGCGCGGTTCCTATGCTGCTGTATTTATGTCTGTAAATGAACCTGATGTTTTAGTAGCTATTCGTAAAGACAGCCCTCTTATTGTCGGTTTTGGTAATGACGGCAATTATCTTGCCTCTGATATTCCCGCTCTTATTGGCCATGTGAAAGAGTACGGTGTTTTAAAGAATAATGAGATAGCCATTTTGAACAGAGACAATATTACATTGTATAGTAATGGTAAGGAAATCCCCTTAGAGATGGTGCCTTTGAATATGGATGAAGACGCGGCGGAAAAGGGCGGCTACGATCATTTTATGCTCAAGGAAATATGTGAGCAGCCTCGAGCTTTACGTGACTGTCTTAGTGGTCGTCTTACCAATATGGACAAGCGAGTGGATTTAGGTGATATTTCTCTGACGGCAGAAAAACTGAAAAGTTTTAATAAGATAAATATGGTAGCCTGCGGTACAGCTTATCACGCTTGTCTTGTGGGTAAATATCTTTATGAAAGTTTGCTGCGTATTCCTGTTACAGTGGAGATCGCTTCTGAGTTTCGCTATCGTGATCCTATTATTGACGCCAATACTTTGACTGTTATTGTCTCCCAAAGCGGCGAAACTGCCGACACTTTAGCCGCTTTAGACGAGGCGAAAAAGAAAGGCAGCTATATATTAGCTATTACCAATGTTTGGGAAAGCTCCATAGCCAGAGAGGCTGATGATGTTATTTATACCAGAGCTGGTTTAGAAATAGCTGTGGCTTCCACTAAGGCTTATAGTACTCAGCTATTGGCTTTGTATCTTTTTGGTTTTTACATAGCGGAAAATTTGGGGTTAGTAACAAAGGAAAAACTTAATCCCCTTTTAGATGAATTGTATCGTTTGCCAGAGAAGGTACAGGATATTTTAGATAATGATATGGCAAAGCTCCAGAGGATAGGGGAGATAGTGTCTCAATATGAGGATTGTTTCTTTATTGGCCGGGGTTTTGATTATGTGGTAGCCTTAGAAGGGGCTTTAAAGCTGAAGGAAATATCCTATATTCATGCCGAAGCCTATGCCGCTGGAGAGCTTAAACATGGTACCTTAGCTTTAATTGTTGATAAAGTGCCGGTGTTATGTTTAGCCACCCAAATTGAGGTGGAAGAAAAAATGATAAGTAACATAGAAGAGGTACGCACCAGAAATGCTACAGTCATATCTTTTGCATTTAGAGGCGATAAGCATATAGCCGATGTATCCCAGGAAGTGTGTTATTTACCTGAGACTGATCCTCTGCTGGCTCCTATTCTAACGGTTATACCCTTACAGTTAGTTTCTTATTACGCTTCGGTAAAGCGTGGTTGTGATGTTGATAAACCCCGCAACTTGGCAAAAAGCGTTACAGTCGAATAAAATTGAGAACAAAGTTATTGCCCGGCTCAGGCCGGGCATTTTATTTTTCTTAAAATACGGCAGATATGTGGAGAAGCGTCCTAATTTTCCATATCCGTACTTGACAAAAGAATGTTATTTTGCTAAATTAATTGTATATGTAAAGGCTAAGAAGAGGCTAAGTAGTTTCCGTCTACAGCGAGCCGGAAGGGTGGAAGCCGGCAAGGAAATGAAGGCACCTTGGAGCCGCGGTTAATAGCCGCCGGCGGTACTCCGTTATAGTACATAAGTGGACTTCCGGTCAAAAAGGGTGGAACCGCGGCAGATGCCGTCCCTTTGCAGCGGAGGTTTTTTATTTTGTGAAAAGGAGTTATAAAATGAATTTTCAAGATTTGATTCTTACTCTGAATAAGTTTTGGGGTGAGCAGGGCTGCATTATCCAACAACCCTATGATATTGAAACTGGTGCCGGTACCATGAACCCGGCTACAGCTTTACGCGCCTTAGGTCCTGAACCCTGGAATGTGGCGTACGTAGAGCCTTCCCGTCGTCCTACTGATGGACGGTATGGTGAAAATCCCAATCGTTTGCAGCATTATTATCAGTATCAGGTGATTTTGAAGCCTTCACCTGATAATATTGTGGAACTTTACATGGATAGTTTGCGGGCTATAGGTATAGATACCGATGAACACGACATTCGTCTGGTTGAGGATAACTGGGAAAGCGCCAACTTGGGAGCATGGGGTCTTGGCTGGGAAGTTTGGCTTGATGGTATGGAAGTTACCCAGTTTACCTATTTCCAGCAATTCGGCGGTTTAGATTGTAAACCGGTCAGCGGTGAAATAACCTATGGTATCGAACGCCTGGCGATGTTTATTCAAAAGGTCGATAGTGTTTATGATATTGAATGGGTAGACGGTATAACCTATGGCGATGTCCATCATCAAGGCGAGGTTGAACACAGTACTTACAACTTTGAGGTAGCTAATGTGGATATGCTCTTTAAAGTTTATGATATGTTTGAAAAGGAAGCTATGGATATTCTTAATGCTGGTTTAGTTTTACCGGCCTACGATTATATTCTTAAATGCTCCCATACCTTTAATCTTTTAGACGCTAGGAACGCCATTAGTGTGGCGGAACGCCAGACTTATATAGGTAGGGTACGGCAGTTAGCCCGCATGGCGGCGGAAGCTTATGTGGCTCAGAGAGAAAAATTAGGTTATCCTCTGATCAAAGACGCGGCGCGGCGTAAGGAAATGGGTTTAGATAGTGAAGGAGGCCAGGATAATGAGTGATCTGTTATTTGAAATCGGGGTAGAAGAGATCCCTGCCAGATTTATGGCCGGCAGCCTAAATGATTTGAGAGCCGGTGCGGAAAAATCCCTTACTGAAGCTCGTTTATCTTATAAATCCGTAAAAAGCCTTGGCACCCCCAGGCGTCTTACCTTGATCGTTGAGGGTTTAAGTGATACACAGGCAGATTTAGCAGAGGAAATCAAAGGACCTGCTAAAAAAGCAGCTTATGACAAGGATGGCAATCCTTCTAAAGCATTGCTGGGTTTTATGCGCTCTAAAGGAGTTACTGAGGCTGATATTACCATAAGGGAGCAGGGTAACGGCGAATATGTTTTTGCCGCAAAAAAGGAAAATGGTCTGCCGGCTGTAGAGGTTTTACCGGATATTCTTATTTCCTTGATATATAGTTTAAAGTTTCCCAAGCCTATGCGCTGGGGTGATTATGATATGCGTTTTGTACGTCCTATTCGCTGGCTTGTAGCTATGTTGGATGAGACTATAGTTCCCCTTTCCATATTAGATGTAAAAAGCGGTAATGTATCCAGAAGTCATCGTTTTTACGGCAGCGGTGAGATAGTGATTAAGAATCCCGCCACTTATGTTGATCAGCTGCGGGAAAATTATGTCATGGTTGATCCTGAAGAACGGCGGCAAGTAATTTGGAACCAGATTCAGGAATTAGCCAAGGCTAAAAATGCGGTAGTAGAGGAAGACGCTGAACTACTGGAAGAAGTAGTGTATCTTTTAGAATACCCCACCGCCTTAATGGGTACTTTTGAGGAGAAATACTTACGCATACCAAGTGAGGCTGTAATTACTCCCATGCGGGAGCATCAGAGGTATTTCCCTGTTTTAGATAAGGAAGGTAACTTGCTGCCTCACTTTGTCACGGTACGTAATGGTTTGGAGCGCAATATTGAGATAGTTACCGAAGGTAATGAAAAGGTGCTCCGTGCTCGTCTGGCTGATGCTGAATTTTTCTATGATGAGGATTTAAAAATAGATTTAGGCAGCAATGTTGAGAGGTTAAAAGCTATTGTTTTCCATGACACAATGGGTACTTCCTATGAAAAGGTTGAACGTATAGTAAAAATCAGTGGTTATCTCAGCGACAAATTGGGAGCTGATAAAAAATTGGTGGAACGAGGCGCTTATTTAGCCAAGGCTGATTTGGTTTCCAATATGGTTTACGAATTTCCCGAATTACAAGGCATAATGGGTGAGTATTACAGTGTCGCTCAGGGAGAGCCGGCTATAGTTGGTCAGACCATAAGAGAAAGCTATCTGCCCCGCTTTGCCGGTGACGATTTGCCCGCCAGTCTGAATGGTATGATAGTTTCTATTGCCGATAAGATTGACAGTGTTGTAGGCTTTTTCTCCATGGATCTGGAACCTACAGGTTCTCAGGATCCCTATGCTCTGCGCCGTCAGGCCATGGGCATAGTGCAGATAATCCTAAAGGGCAATTTGGATATAGACTTGAAAGAGCTGATAGAATTTTGTTACAAGCAGATAGACGCTGCCTATACCACTAAAAAGACTTTAGCTGAAACAGGTGAACGGGTATTAGCGTTTTTTGCTCAAAGATTGGAAAATGTTCTTAGTGAAAGCGGTCTTAGGTACGATACGGTAAATGCTGTTATGGCCAATGCTCCCGATGATTTTTGTCTGGTACGCGCCAAAGGTGAGGCTTTGGAAAAATTCCGCGAGGATGCTAATTTTGCGGAACTGATGTCTGGTTTTACTCGGGTCAATAATTTAGCTAAGAAAGCGGAAAGCTCTTCTTATGACACAAGTCTTTTCCGTGAACCGGCAGAAAAAGTACTTGTTGACTCCTATGACAGCTTTAAGGCAAAATCTGCTACAGCTTTAGCTGCTAATGATTTTACAGCCGCTTTTATGGCTATTGCGGCTTTGCGTGAGCCTATCGATGCTTTTCTTACCGATATAATGGTGATGTGTGACGACGAAAAGCTCAAGAACAGCAGATTAGGTTTATTGCGGTCCATAAGCGACAGTATTTTGTCAATAGCTGATTTCAGTGCCATAGTTGTGGAAAAATAAGAAAAAAAACAGTAAAAAATAGATGAAAATTCTCTTGACAGTATAGTCTTAATATATAATAATGTAGTTAGACTGAAAGAGAGAGTCAAAAATTGAAAAGGTCAGGCTCGGAATGTAATACATTAGGGGCTGTCCTTTTCCATTTCTATCGCATAAGAAAGGGCGTAGTGGCGGCGTCATGAAAGACTTGATTTTATATATCGTATCTGATTCCGTAGGAGAAACTGGTGAGCAGGTGGCTCGTGCCGCTGTCAGTCAGTTTGATAAAGCTACCTGGGAGATGAGACGCTTTCCTCATGTCAGCGATGTAATGGAATTAAAAGAAATAGTGGCGAAGGCGAAAAGACATAATGGCATAATTTTTTATACTTTAGTCTCGGAAACTTTACGCCACGGCATGGAACAGCTGGCTGATGATTTTGATGTGGCAGTGGTAGATATTTTAGGAGCACCGATACGTTCTATTGAAGCCGCTCTTAATACTGATCCTTCCTGCGAGGTAGGGGGACTGCGTAAATTAGATGCTCGTTATTTCAATAGAGTTGCCGCTATGGAGTTTGCCGTGCAGTATGATGACGGTAAAGATCCTCAGGGCTTTAAAGATGCTGATGTAGTAATATTAGGCGTATCCCGTACTTCTAAAACGCCTGTCTGTATGTATTTAGCGAATAAAAATTTGAAGGCCGCTAATTTGCCTGTTGTACCTGAGACTCCCATTCCCCAGATTATTTACGAGCTGCCTAGGGAAAAGATTTTTGGTCTTACCATAGATCCTAAGAGCCTGACGGAGATTCGCAGTCAAAGGCTGAAGATTATGGGAGCATCGGAGCATAACTCTAATTACGCCAATATTGATAGATTGATGGAAGAATTAGATTTCGCGAAAAAGCTTTATCGCCGTATTGGTTGCCGGGTGTTGGATGTTACCAACAAGGCGATTGAGGAAACGGCTGGTAATATAATAGAAATTTATTATAAGAACAAAAAAAAAGAGAAGAAGAATCAAAACAAGGAGGCAATTCATGAGTAAGAAGTACGTTTACCTTTTTGATGAAGGTAACAGCGAAATGAGAGGACTCTTAGGTGGTAAAGGAGCTAACTTGGCTGAAATGACAAATATTGGTTTGCCGGTACCTCCCGGTTTGACCATTACCACAGAGGCCTGTAACGAATACTATCTGCAAAATGAAAAAATGCCCGCAGGTCTGGAAGACGAACTGAAAGAAAAATTTAAAGTTGTGGAAGAGCGTATTGGTAAGAAACTTGGCAATAAAGAGAATCCTTTGCTTGTTTCTGTGCGTTCCGGTGCTAAAATTTCCATGCCCGGAATGATGGATACCATTTTGAATCTTGGTCTTAATGATGACACTGTTGAAGGCATGGCTGCCGCTACAGGCAACCGCCGTTTTGCCATGGATTGCTACCGTCGTTTTATTCAGATGTTTGGCGATGTGGCTATGGGTGTTGACAGTGCTTTATTTGAGGATGCTTTGGCTGAGCTGAAGATAGATGAAGGTGTAAAGTATGACCATCAATTAAGTGCTGAAGCTTTGGAAAAGCTTATTGTTACCTTTAAAAAGATATACAAAAACGGTACTGGTGCTGATTTTCCTCAGGATCCTACTGAGCAGATGCTCTTAGCGGTTCAGGCTGTTTTTAAATCCTGGAATTCAGCCAGAGCTATTTATTACCGCAAACAAAACAAGATTCCCGATGATTTAGGTACCGCTGTAAATGTCCAGTGTATGGTGTTTGGTAATATGGGTGATGACTGCGGTACTGGTGTAGCCTTTACCCGTAATCCCTCAACTGGAGAAAAGGGTCTCTTTGGTGAATACCTTATCAATGCCCAGGGTGAAGACGTGGTAGCAGGTATACGTACTCCTGAGCCCATTGCCAGCTTAGACAAGGATATGCCAGAGGTTTACAAACAATTTTTAGAAATCAGCCAGTTATTGGAAAAGCATTATCATGATATGCAGGATATGGAATTTACTGTGGAACGCGGTAAGCTTTATATGCTGCAGACCAGAAACGGTAAACGTACGGCTGCCGCTGCGGTAAAAGCAGCTGTAGACATGGTAGACGAAGGTTTGATCAGCAAGGAAGAAGCCCTTATGCGCTTAGAGCCTTTGCAGATAAACCAGCTTCTCCATCCTGCTATAGATCCCAAAGCCAAATTAGATGTTATTGCCACTGGCCTTCCGGCTTCTCCCGGCGCCGCTGTAGGTATGGTTACCTTTGATGCGGATACTGCGGAAAAACTTGGTAAGGAAGGGAAAAAGGTAATTTTGGTACGTACCGAAACCACACCTGAAGATATTCATGGTATGAATGAATCTCAGGGTATTCTTACCAGCCATGGCGGTATGACAAGTCACGCCGCTGTTATCGCCCGTGGCATGGGTACTCCCGCTGTCTGCGGTGCTGAAGCTTTGAAAATTGACGCTGTTAATAAAAAGCTTACCATTGGCGATGATGTATTTACGGAAAATGATTACATTTCCATAGACGGTGCTACCGGACGTATCTTCAAAGGTGAAGTTCCTATGAGTGCTTCAGCCATGGGTGAAGAGTTTACTACCTTCTTGAACTGGGCTGATGAGGTTAAGCGTTTAGCTGTTAGGGCTAATGCCGATACCCCTGAGGATGCCCAGAAAGCCAAAGATTTCGGTGCTAAAGGTATTGGTTTGACCAGAACCGAGCATATGTTTATGGCTACTGATCGTTTACCAGTAGTACAGGAAATGATTTTAGCTGATGATTTAGCTGGCCGTGAAGCTGCTTTGGCTAAATTGCTGCCCATGCAGAGAGATGACTTTTATGGTATCCTCAAAGTAATGGCAGGCTTCCCTGTAACAATTCGTTTTCTGGATCCTCCTCTCCATGAGTTCCTGCCTTCCAAGGAAGAGTTATTGGTGGAAATCACTACATTGAAGTGCACCAATGGCGATGCTGAAGCAATCGCTAAGAAAGAAGAATTACTGGAACGGGTGAAAGAACTTTCCGAATTTAATCCCATGCTTGGTCATCGTGGCTGCCGTTTGGGTATCACCTATCCGGAAATTTATGCTATGCAGGCACGGGCAGTATTTGAGGCTGTGGCCAAACTGACAGAAGAGGGTTATGAAATTATTCCTGAAGTGGAAATTCCTTTGGTTATACATATTAATGAATTCCATCGTCTTAAAGAAGTTATTGATAATGTCGCCGCTGAAGTGAAGAGTGAAACAGGCATAGACTTTAATTATACAGTGGGTACTATGATTGAAGTGCCAAGAGCGGCTTTAACCACTAATGAACTGGCTAAGGAAGCTGAATTCTTCTCCTTTGGTACTAATGACTTGACCCAAACCACCTTTGGTTTCTCCCGTGACGATGCTGAAGGTAAGTTCCTCCATCACTATGTGGAAGAAAAGGTCTTGCCGGTAAGCCCCTTTGTCACCTTAGATGAGTCAGGTGTAGGCAAATTGATGGATATGGCTGTTACCGCTGCCAGAGAAGTCAAGCCTGATTTTCTTATTGGTATTTGTGGGGAGCATGGCGGTGATCCGGAATCTATTGACTTGTGTCACCGTTTAGGTTTGGATTTTGTCTCTTGTTCACCCTATCGTGTACCTATTGCCAGATTAGCTGCGGCCCAGGCGGCGATCCGCAATAAATAAGGATCCTTTGCGATAATTGGTTTTCCTTTGTCCTCTGTTTATGACGGCAGGGAAACGCTGGTAAAATATAGGCGCAACAGGGCTTTTGACATTAACATAATATATTTATAATTGCATTTAGTTGTAAATGATATCGCGGAGCATGGTAAAGGACTAAAAGTTTGCTGTTTGTCTCCGCGATATTTTTATTTAATTTAGAGGAAGGATGAAGAAAAACGCTGTTTAACCCTGTTTTTCTTTGTGTTCTTGCCTTTTGCCTTTTGTGATAACAGGAGTAATCAGGTTATAAGTAATGAAAGTACCTATAATTTGGGAGCATGGAGCGAAAGCCAGAACCTGTCTTTTATGAGGAAGATGACGATATTGTGGCAATGGTAAATGATCTTAGCGATGAAAATCTCGATGTAACAGCTTTTTCCCAAACTGATATTTTCGTCAGTGACTTTACCGTTGATAATATATTTAGTAAGACTCATATATGCGATGGTACTTTAACAGACGGTGTTGTATGAAATGATAAAATATGGTTAATATATACCGTTAAATACTGGTATTTTGTATAATATATAATAAGAAACGACGAGGAGATGAAGAGGTGATAGGATATAAAGTTAATGATCAGGAATTAAAAGCCGCTGATTTTATTGCCTTTGCCAGTAGGATATGGCCAGGTGAATATGATGAAGAGCAGACAGCGGGAGCTTTAGAAAAGACCATAAATATCACAGCCTATGCTGGTAAAAAGCTTATTGGCTGCTTACGGATTCTTTCTGACGGCTATTTTTTCGGTACTATTACTGAAATTTTGATACTTCCTGAGTATCAAAGAAAGGGAATTGGTACTGCTTTATTAAAATTGGCGAGAAAGCATGCTCCAACGCTGTTATATTTTGGGGCACAACCTGGAATGGAGGCATTTTATGAGAAAAATGGGTGCAGTAAGAGCTTCCAGTCTTATATAATAGAGTAACAGCTATAGTTTTATATGTAGTTTTGTAATTGGATTATTGTTTACCCCTTATATTTGGTTATTTTTACTAAGTCATAAGAATGCAATTAATGTACTGAGAATTTATTATAATTGTTGACTGGTTCAATATAATAATTTAAAAATTCCCCCACCATAAGGAGATTATGGTAGGGGAATTTTAATTTTACTTAAGGGTGAAGAAACTATTTTATACGGTGGGTAATTTGGAGAAATCTGGATTTTTGTCTTTGCCCCAGAAATTGCCCAGGAGTGATTTATGCTGTGTTACGGTATTACTGGTGCGTGGCAGACCTACGGCGGCTATTTCTATTTTAGTTTCAATATGAATATGCGTACCACTGGTGGGACTATCCACCTTTGAGTCTTTTTGTTCCACTAAAATTTCGTATTCTTTTATTCCTTGCTGTGCCATTTCTCTTTCCATTCTTGCTTTACCTTCGCTGATAGCTTGTTTAATAGCCATATCCATAGGATAGAATTCTTCATTCAAGTCTCTTTGGGATGATTGAAAATGAACTTTACCCCATGGCGCGTATATTTCGATGCCAGCTGTATCATGATTTTGCACTAAAATTCTATAAATCGTCATAACCTTACCCGCCGCAGCTCCTACAGCGTTAGCCACGTAGTTATAGGGTGGAAAAATAGTTTTTGTATTCAG
>CAWVFN010000011.1:0-28421 GCA_963928475.1 Bacillota bacterium | reverse complement strand
GACTGGCTTGCATACTCATATCTGTGTAAGACATACCACCGCTGACGCTTACTGCCTCGGCTACAATATCGTTGTTGCCTCAGATGCCACGGATTCCTTTACCGAAGCCGATTATCTTTCCGGTATCGACTATCTAAAACAGGTATACGGTGCTGAAATCCGCACTGTAGATCAAATTATTGCGGACTTTTAATATGGTAAAAGCTTCAAATAATTAAAATAAAAAGTGGGTGTAATACACCCACTTTTTAAATGAAAACATAATACGCAAAATATTACAACGGACCTCTCATGGAACGGGATTTCATATCAGCAATTTTAAGATCCCAGTGTTCCTCAGGAGTTAATGCTTCATCTCCATCATATTGTATAGGTATAAAATAAACACAATCATTTTGCTCTACAGAAAAATGAAAACAGATTTCTCTATTTTTATCATAAATTCCGCACTCCTTACAATTAACCATTACAGAGTTCTCCTTTCTATAATTTAGATAAAAACTCTACATAAGCATATAATACATATCGAAAAGTGTCAATATATTCAACAATTTATTGAATCTTGCAACCTGTTATACCTTGACTTTTATCTTATCAAAGCTTATACTTGCAAAAAGAGGGAGGAAAATATGGATATAAAGTTTGAAAAAGACGCCAGGGTACTTAAAGCCTTTTGTGATGAAAACCGTCTTTATATTCTCGATCTGCTAAAATCAGGTGAAAAGTGCGCCTGCAAGCTTTTAGAGGCCCTCAACATAAGTCAGTCTACTCTCTCCCACCACATGAAAATACTCTGTGATTCCGGTGTAGTAAAAGGCCGCAAAGATGGCAAATGGGTATATTACAGCATAGATAATGATGGAGCTGACTACGCCGCCAAACTGATTAATGATTACACTTCTGCTCATAAAAAATAAAAGCCATTGTCATGGCTTTTTTAAATAATTTAAATATTGATATATTTAAATATATGATTATATTTTACATCTTATTCAATCTCAAGGAGGTAATATTATGACTGAATCCCAACAATGTCAATGTAACTGTTCAGAAAATAAAAAGTCCGCGTCAGCAAAAAATAATGACAATAGCTCTAAAGCTAAGACAGGGAAGGAAAACTTAAAGGCTTTTATAGATACCAGATTCTGCGGCGCTAATGAGGATCATTGCCGCCCTATGCGGGAATGTCCTAATGAGGCTATAGAGATTATAGTAGATGAAAATTCCGGTTTCGGTCAACGATTTGTTGTTAACGAGGAAAAGTGTGATGGCTGTGGTGCCTGTATAGATATATGCTGCGGTGATTGCATGGAACTACAGCCACGGTAAGATAATGAAATTAAGAAATACCGACAGATTCCTTTTTGGATCCTGTCGGTATTTCTTATGGAAAGATAGATTTTATAATTCTTAATTAGCGCTATCCTCATCATCTTCTTTTAGGGCAAAACGATGGGCAACAGCCACTGTTTCATCATAACAGGCAAATATTTCCGCTACATACTCTTTATTTGGTTTAGGTGTAAATAGAGATACGATAGGAACTACAAAGAAAGATGAAACTATAGCTAAAGCACCGGCGGCAATAGGCGTGGTAAAAGGAAAGAAAAAGTTTACCACAGTAATACCAATCCCCACGACAAAACTAACCCATACTGAAGCTTTAGTGGCTTTCCGCCAAAATAGGCCATAAAGAAAGGGACCTAAAAAAGCACCAGCTAAAGCACCCCAGGAAATAGACATCAAAGTAGTAATCAGATTATTGGGATTCATCGCCATCACGACTGATAATAAAATAAATACAGCACAGAGACTCTTTATTATCACTACCTGAGTTTTAGCGTTCATATCTTTAAAGAAAATGCCCTTAAGAAAATCCAAAGTAAATGTTGAGCTGGAGGTAATTACTAAAGAAGAAAGAGTAGACATAGAAGCCGATAATACCAAAATCAAAACTACGCCAATCAACAAGTCAGGCAAACAATTTGCTAACATAGTCGGTACCACATCATCATAAACCACCTCACCACCTACATCATAGTATAACTTGCCAAAGGAACCGATAAAGTAACTGCCGCCGGCTATAATCAGGGCAAAAACCGTTGATATGATCGTACCTGTATGAATAGCCTTTTCATTTTTAATTGTATAAAATTTATGCACCATCTGCGGCAAGCTCCATGTACCTAAGCTGGTAAGAATGACTACGCTTAACAGACCAATAGGATCAGGGCCAAAAATAGAAACAAAAGGACCCTGCAGCTCAGGAGCGGCATCACTGGAAAACTGAGATAATTGACTCAGGGAACTCATAAAGCCACCTTTGCCATCAAGAACACAATAAATCACCAAAGATATACCTACTACCATAATTATGCCCTGAATAAGATCATTGAGGGCTGTGGCCATATAACCACCGGCTATAACGTAGATACCGGTAAGAATTGCTATGCCAATAATACAATAGTTAAAGTTAATACCAAAGGAGAGAGCAAAAAGACCAGACAATCCCTTATATACCGAGGCTGAATAGGGTACTAAGAAAATGAAAATAACTATAGAAGCTACTATCTTTAAGGCACTGCTGTTATAACGTTTGCTGAAAAAATCAGGCATAGTAGCCGCCTCTAAGTGCTTGGTCATAACCCTGGTACGGCGACCCAATAAATTCCAGGCTAAAAGACTGCCGATTATAGCATTGCCTATGCCTATCCATAAAACGGAAACACCATAATTCCAGCCAAACTGTCCAGCATAACCAACAAAAACCACCGAGGAAAAATAGGAAGTTCCATAAGCAAAGGCTGTAAGCCAAGGACCTACTTCCCGACCGCCTAAGACAAAATCTCCAACATTGCCCGAATGTTTGCGGCAGTATAAGCCAATGCCTACTGTAATAGCCACAAAAATAATGATCATAAGTAACTTTTCAAACATGGGTAATTCTCCTTTTTTCTCATATTTCGCGGACGGCAATAAAAAAACCCGTCCTTATCGCAAAAGGACGAGATAACCTCCCGTGGTACCACCTTTTTTCTTCTTTACCTCACGGCAAAAAACTCTTAGAGTGCGGCGTATTTAATAAATATACGCGATACTCTTAACGCTGTAACGGGCGTACCCGGCGCTGCCTACTACTATTTCAGAACGCGGCTCTAAAGATGTATTCGGTTTAGGCCCCTCCTCATGTCTCGCACCAACCGACATTTCTCTGTAGGTTCATCCTAAACTTACTTCTTCTTTGTCATCGCTTTTAATAACGAAATCTATAATAACACCATTACAAAGCCATGTCAAGCTATAATTTAAAAGTTTTTTCCCACTTGTAAAATAAAGTTTTTTTTCTTCACCCACAACACCATCCATCTAAAAATAATCCAAGTTTATAAAAATAACACAAATAGCTATTTTACCGTTTAATTGTTATTTAACTGCCAAGACAATTTACTCAACATCTATAAGGTAAAATTAGTTATTTTTAAAAATAAGAAATTATGAAAAATATCTAATCAAAAAGCTCTGCCAACGCAGAGCTTTAAAACTTTTCATCATTTATTTATATTTATTCCCTCATCCTCTAAAGCTTTCATCATTATGCCCAACATATTGGCGCATTTATCATCATCTTCTCCCTCTGCCACCAAGACCAACTGAGGCAGGTTCGACGAGGCTCGCAACAAAGCCCAACCAGAAGGCAGCTCGAGTCTGATACCGTTTATGGTGTTGATTTTATCAGCACCCCACACACTTAAAAAACGCTTTTTTATTCTCGCCACAAGTGAGTACTTTTCCTGGTCCGAACAAGGTATATTTATTTCTTCTGTGACTGTATAGCGAGGATAAGGAGCCAATAATTCCTCTAAGCTTTTACCTCTTTTGGCCATTATACCAATGAGATAGGCACCAGCCATTAAAGCATCATCATAGCCATAGTAAAGATCGCGTCCTAAAAATATATGACCGCTTCGCTCTCCGGCTAAAGGAGAATTTCTGTTTTTTAATTCCCGTTTAACATAAGAATGACCAGTAGGACACATAACACCTTTGCCACCCAGCATATTTACAGCCTCTATCAAAGACCTGCTGGATTTCACGTCATATATTATATCAGCCCCTGGATAAGAACGTAAAACTTCGGCAGCTAATATAATCAATAATCTGTCGCTCCAAACGTCCTCGCCCTCGGGTCCTACAAGACCTAAGCGATCACCATCACCGTCAAAGGAAAGGGCTAAATCAGCATGGATATAAGGATGAGCCACTAACTCCTTCATACGCCGGCGGGAACTGGGCAAGGATGGATTGGGAAAATAGTTTGGATAAGTGCTATCAGGATCACAGTTTAACTGAAAGGTTTTACAGCCTAAAGCCTGAAAAAGCTCATAGACAAAAACTCCAGCCCCGCCGTTGGCGCAATCAAGCATTACCCGTAAATCATGATTATGATCTATACCTACCCTCTTAACTATTTCCGCTAAGTAAATATCACGTATATTTACTTTTTTAACACTGCCGCCGCCGATCTTGCCCTTAGGCGGCTTTAAACATAGATCATATAATTCCCTTATGTCCTCCGGCTCTAAAGTCCGGGAAAAACCGCAAGCTAACTTAAGACCGTTCCACTCCGGCGGATTATGGCTGGCTGTTATCATCACCCCGCCCTGAGCCCGAAGAAAATACTGACTGTAATATAGGACGGGACTTAAGGCTAAACCTAAATCATATACAACAAAACCTTGATTGGCAAGGAGAGAACAGGCTATATTCAGAAATTCCTGGGAATGCTGCCGATTGTCACAGCCAACCACTACTGATTTAATACCACGTTTATGCAGATACTCAGAGTATCCTTGAATAATTCTACCAAAGGAAGCGGGGTTAAGCTCCTGAGTGTTTACTCTGCCTCTTATATCGTACTCCCTAAACATGGTTTTATTTAACCCTTCCATAAATACCTCACAGATATTTTTTATTATCTCCCTCCAGGGAAGTTACGATTTCCTTGATTTCCTCCACTCGTTTCCTGGGACAAACCAAAACCACACCATTATCCTCTATCACAGTCAAATCCCTGACACCAATAACAGCAATTAAGTTACTGCCGCCAATAACCACGGAATTTTTTACTTCACGAAGAACCGTATTGCCGCTTTTAATATTACCGTTATCATCAGGAGGAATAATAGCGCCTAAACTATTGTAAGTTCCTACATCATCCCAGGAAAAAGCAGTTTCCACCAAATAAATATCCCGGGTTTTCTCCAATATGCCAATGTCAAAAGAAATATTACCCACCTGATTAAAAGCTTTGGCCAGTAAGTCAGCCTCGTCTGCTGTACCAATAGCTTCAGCAGCGTCAGTGAATATCTCCTTAAATTCTGGCAGGTAAGTATCATAAACAGAAAAAAATTCAGGCAACGGCAAAATAAAAATGCCGCTGTTCCAATAATAGGTGCCTTTCTTCAAATACCTTCTGGCCTTTTCCCGGTGGGGTTTCTCCACAAAACGCCGCACTTTATAATAGCGCAAATCATCTTCATAAAAACTCTTGCCCCTTTCCACATAACCAAAGCCTGTGGCTATATAACGAGGCTTAACACCAATAACTACTGGTGAAAGAGTTTTCTCGCATACCCCAGCGGCAGCAGACATGGTATCATGGAATTTATCCGCGTCATCTATCTCATGATCTGATGGAAAAACAGCTAAGGTAACATCACCTAACTCTTTATGGATTTTAAGCGCCGACCAATAGATAGCCGCCGCTGTATTTTTAGGGATAGGCTCCGTTATTACATGACTCTCCTCTATCTTCTCTCCACAGTGACGCAGTACTAAATCCTTTTGCTCCGCAGCCGCGACAATATAAGGAGCAATACCGCCGCCTAAATATTTTACTCTTTTGTAGGTGCGCTCCAAAAGACAGCCATTACCTATAGATAAAAACTGTTTGGGACATTTATCCCTGCTTAAGGGCCAAAAACGTGAGCCCTTACCCCCAGCGAGAATTAAGGGCACTACCTTTTTTGACATAGGATTCCCCTCCTTCTCTTTTAATATATGAGCAAAAATAATTTTAAACACTGTTTTTCCAAAAATCCAAAATATTATAATAATCCCTAAAACTATTTATATAAAAAATAAAAAAAGGTATAGTGAAACTATACCTTTTACAGCAACATCATTATACTATTCCAACTTCAACCGCTGGCCTTAAGCTTACAGAGCGGCAATTAAATCAGCCTCCAGCAAAACGCCTTTAGGTAAATTCCCTACTTCTACTACGGCTCTGGCCGGATAAGGCTTTTTAAAATATGAAGCATAGATATCGTTAAATACATTGAAATTCCCTATATCCGTGAGATATACGGTAATCTTCAAAACATCATCAAAGGTTAAGCCAGCTTCCTGCAAAATACCGCCCAGGTTTTCCATTACCTGTTTGCCCTGAGACTCTATATCAGCCCCAACTATTTCACCAGTGGCAGGCACTAACGGAATCTGACCTGATGCGAAAAGCAGACCGCCAGAGATAACTGCTTGAGAATAGGCACCAACAGCAGCAGGAGCATTTTTTGTAGCTAATTCTTGTTTCATGATTATACCTCGCTAAATTCTTTTGCCATCCACGAAGGAACAGCTAAAATCAAGATTTGTGATCATATGACGATTACCACGGTGAATAGCCTCATCACTAACGGTTATAAGATGCAAGGCCAATTCAAGCGCGGCGTCTATAATATCTAAGACGCTATCTGTACATTGACAACCCTGACTATAATGGTACCAGGGTCTATGAGCCAAGTTAAGAAAATCCTCACCGCTGGGAACAGCGTTTTTAAAATGACCTAAAAATTGTTTGTTAAGTTTCAGGATCCTTTGCAGCATTACGGCAAAGGGCTTCATCATACCTGTCCTGTCATAAAGCAACTGATTGATCCAAATACCATCAACAAAGCAAGACTCAACTTCCTTTGACTGGACTTTTAAACCATAGACCTCCCAAAGTAAACGACTATAAAAACTACCTATAGCGCGTTTTTGGTCTTTTGTAACTGAATAATAATCCCGAACATTAAAATTACCTATGCTCTCACCGTAAACTAAGGGATAAATCTCTTCATCAATACCGCCCTCTACCCGCCAGTGGGCGCTGTTATCCCGGGGTGGCTGACCTAAAGCATCCTCAATCTCATACTGCCGGGAAAATACATAGGGATGTATCTTGCTGTCTAAAGCATAATGACAGCAAAAACCATAATAATAGGCTAAAAGGATCTCAAAATCCAAACATTTCCTGTGACTTATTATGTCATTAGCTATAAAATTAAATAAGTCAGCGGTTTTATCTCCGTGTATCATCCTGCCATACTGGGGCAGTTTGCTGCCTGCCACAACGGCACGGTGAAAATATAAAAGATCCGGCCCTTGAAGACCCCAGCAAAAAGCGCCTAACTGCACTTCCAGTTTTTGGGCTATATTTTCATCAAGAACCGCCATTACCCGCTGACCCATGATATGATGTGTGGTAAAATCAGCCATTTTCTTCTCCTCAGAGCTATATATTGATATTAATTATAACATATTTATGGAAAAAATCCAACATAAAGATAGACTAATTTAAACTTACGTTGTATACTGTAAACTATAATAGTCACTTGGTATTATCGGAGGTTACAATGAAAATAGATTGGAAAAAATACTTTACCCATAATACAATATCCGGACTTATCATCGTACTAAGCGGTATATTGTTTTATTTTATCTGCCTAAGATTTGATGGCTTTATAGATACTATTAAGTGGCTTCTTTCCATCTTCAGCCCATTTCTTCTCGGCTTTGCTATCGCTTATATTATCAATTTTATCGTTGTTTCTCTGGAAAAAAGAGTTTTCTACAAGATCAAAAAGCCAAAAACTCAAAGAGTTGTTTCCATGATCATCGGCTACATACTTGCCAGTATAATTTTTGTTCTCTTCCTTTTCATGCTTATACCACAAACAGTGGAAAGTGTCGTCGTACTAATAAACAATATCCCTAACTATATGGCTAACCTTATCTCCATAGTTGATAAAATTTCCGTAAACTACGGCTGGGAAGAGGAAATACGACAATGGCTTAACGCTACTCTGCATACTATAGAAAGTAAAATGCCGGATCTAATATCCTGGATTGTTCCCTATACCATGGATATTACCGCAACCCTATCTAAAATAATTCTAAATACATTTATCGCTATCGTAGTTTCCATCTATTTCATTGGCACTAAAGAGAAATACTTCGCTCAAACTAAAAAACTCCTTTACGCCAACATGAAAAAAGAAAAAGTGGATTCTCTTATCGAGTTTACCGATATGGCCAATCGTACCTTCAGTAACTTCATCAGCGGTAAATTATTAAACTCACTCATAATAGGTATTATCTGCTTCATCTTTTTAAGTATATTTAAGTTCCCCTTCGCCTTGCTGGTTTCTGTCATTATAGGTGTCACTGACATCATACCTTTTTTTGGGCCCATAATTGGCGTGATTCCCGCTTTCTTCATTATACTCATCGCCGATCCTATCAAGGCTCTCTGGTTCCCGTTATTCATCTTAGTGCTACAACAAATCGACGGCAACATTATTGGACCAAAAATATTGGGCATATCTATAGGCATATCCGCCCTCTGGATCGTTGTGGCGATTGTTGTAGGCGGTACAATCTTCGGCTTTATCGGTATGCTGTTAGGGGTACCAGTATTTGCTATAATTTACAGTCTTGTAAAATCCAGCACCGATAAAAAACTGCGGGAAAAAGGCATGTCAACCAAAACAGAGGATTATGCTTCTGAGGAAAACAAAATACGCTTTTAATATCTGCAATGAGTACAGTACTCACAAGCAATGTTACCGTAATAAAAATAAATACCCGGAAAATAATCCGGGTATTTATTTTTATCTCCAATATATCAATCTAAGGAACGTAAAGTAACATCTGCAGGTTTGATCCAGCCAAGTTTACGCATGGGATAGGAGAATGCCAAAACTAAAACAGCGGGAAGCACAAAATGCATAGCTGCTATTTCCACAAAAATAACAGTGAGAGGCAATTCCGAACTCATAGCAGCTACAGCACCAAATTGCCCCACTAAACCAGCTGTTCCCATACCAGCGCCGGTAGCTGTATTAGTCATACCCAATACAGCCGTGGAGATAGGACCCAAGATAGCTGAAGCCATAATAGTAGGCAGCCAAATTTGAGGACGGCGTATGATATTAGCGAATTGCAGCATAGAAGTGCCTAAACCCTGAGAAATCAAACCGCCAATCCCGTTCTCCTTAAAGCTCATAACAGCGAAGCCTACCATCTGCACTGAACAGCCTACAGCGGCGGCACCTGCCGCTATGCCGTTTAAATCCAGCATAATACAAATTGCCGCTGAGCTAATGGGTGCTGTAAGACACATACCTACAATCACAGCAACTATAATACCCATAGGTATTGGTGATAACTCTGTCGCCATATTGATGGTGTTACCGATACCTACCATAAATTCCTGAATATAGGGACCTGTTAAACCTGACACTATGCCGCCGGCGACAATCACGATAAAGGGCACCAAAACTATATCTAACTTTGTGCGGCCAGCTATTAAAGAACCAAACTCAGAACCCACAACACTGCCTATGTAGGCTCCTACAGGTCCGCCTACAGAATAGCCAAAAGCACCGGCGGCAACAGCGGAAAATATAACTAAGGGCTTGGCCTTTAAACCCCAAGCTACCGCAGCACCAATGGCACCGCCTACTACTGGCGATGATGCAGAAAGGACACTGGCAAAATTATTAAGAAAACCAAGTCCGGGAATAGCGCTGAGCTGAGAAAGTATAAGTCCAATAATCAGAGAAGCGAAAAGCCCTAAAGCCATAGCTCCCATAGCGTCAATAAAATATCTTTTTAGAATACCTGTTACTGCCTTTTTTGCCAATGTAATATCCTCCGCCTTATGGCATTATGTTACCATTTTTTGACTTGTTCGTATTTATATATGATAACATTTTTTTTAGCCAATTACAACGTAAATAATACTCTTGGGTTAGGTCAGCAGTAATACTCAATTATTTTCCAGATAACCAACTATTTTTTTTAAGGGCGGCCCCGCATCCCCCACGCCGGAGCTGCCGTTTTCCACTAAAATAACTATGGTGTATTTTGGCTTATCTGCCGGGAAAAAACCGCCGATCCAAACATTCCCCGTCTCGGAACTGCCGGTTTTACCAGCTATATTCAGACCAGCTAAATCAAGAGATTCCGCTGTCCCCATAGTAAAAGTTTTAAGCATCATATTCTTGACTCTTTCCGCAGTTTCCTCAGAAATTACCCTATTAGCAATAGCCGAGGGATACTCCTTTAGTTTTTCCTCTGACTCGTTGTATACAGAGGTTACTAAACGAGGAGTGGTTAGTAAACCACCGGAAGCAATCACATTGATCTCCTTAGCTATATTTAAAGGCGTCATGAACACACCTTCCTCACCTAAAACTTCATTGGCTAATTTACTGTCTGTAGAAGCCGTTTCTAAGGATGACATTTGAGACAGAGGATAGCCCAAAAGAATATCCTCCGACAACTCCCACTCTGCAAAGGCTTCAGCAAGTCTCTTACTGCCTACTTTTAAAACCAGATCCACAAAAACAGGATTGCAACTCTGAGCCAAAGCCTCAGAGAAGGTCATTAAACCATGACCCTCCTCCTGCCAGCAATGTATTACCCGGCCATTACTTAAAGTATAGCTTCCGTCACAGAAAACAGGGGTATTCTCATTGATTATACCATCCTCCAAGGCTATTGCTGTCACAAAAATCTTAAATAAAGAAGCCGGCGGGTAAGCGCTTAGAGCCTTATTGACATAGGCGTCTTCAGATTCAGGAGATTCAAGATACTCGGGATCATATTTTGGCGCCGAGGCTATACCCAAAACATCGCCGCTTTGACTGTCTAAAACCACAGCCGCACCGCTTAATCCATTTAAAGCGTCCTCTAAGCAGCGCTGGATACCTAAATCTATCGTTAAAGCTAATTTTGTCTTATTTTCCTCAGATCCCAAATCATAAACATAATAACTATCCGCATCTATGGCGTTATTTTTTTCATCAACAACTACCCCTATCTTTTTGCCGCCGCTCCCCCGCAGTTCCTTCTCATAAATACGTTCAAGACCACTTATACCTATTATGTCGCCAGCCTGATAATCATCATCAACTTTTCCCGTCAGAATATCATCTTCCGTCACAGTACCTAAGGAGCCAAGAACATGGAGCAATGGCCTGTCCCGCAAATATCGGCTTTGATAACCAACAATAAATACCCCTTGTAAATCAGCTTCGGCAACAGCTTTTTCCTCCTCCTCAGTAAGGCTGGTTTTAACATAAAAAGGCTGATAACGCACTTCCTCACCTACATCGTTCCGGCCAACAATTTTTTGGAGCAACGACGTCTCTGATAATGAAAAAAGAGTACTTAAACTCTTAGCTGTCGCGGCGGGATTCTCTACTAAAGTGGGAAAAACTAAAACAGCCGGTTCTTCCTGATTGCCAGTTATATAATCACCGTTTCTATCCAAAACAGAGCCCCTGACAGATGAGGTAATTTCTACAGTTTTTACCTGCTGATTATCTGCCAAAGCCACAAGCTCGTCATATTTAACAATTTGCAGCCAGCCTAAACGCAGAATGACTCCTAAAGCACAAATAATAAAAAAAAGAGCTATAAAATAAGGGGCTTTTTTTCTAATCATTAATACCCTCCCAATGATCCTTCTCTATCTATTATTTACCTTTTTAGGAAATTTAATACTGCCTCATTTTTAGGGTAAGATCAAAAGGAAAACACAGTAAAAAAGACGCCCTTTTAGGACGTCTCAACATAATTCTCACAATATTGCTTTTCAGATAAAATCTCTACCTTAAAAGGCAAACCTCGCAGAATTCGCCTTATGGGTCCAAGCTTACCAAAACCACGCAGCAGCAGCAAACCTTCATTGCTGTCAACTGTAGAAACAACAGCCAGATTATCATAGGCCTCAAAAACCTTATTAAGAAAATCTATGTTTTTAGGAAATATTTTTATTTCTATAGTAAAAGGCTGTAAATCACTCATATTTTCTCCGTAAAATGGTATATTCAGGCAGACTTCGCCCGTAAGGCAGATAAATCGTCATTTGAGGATGAGCCGCTGCCGTTAAAAGATCACCTGCTTCATCATAAAAGTCACCCAAAACCATGGGGATAGACTCAGATCCAGCAGCAGGTGTCAAAAACTCGATCCTATCACCGCGCTTGAAATTATTGCGCTGCTCTATAATAAGATTTTTACCTTTGCTGTCATAACCTTTGACAATACCTATAAAATCATAATTCCTGATATAGCCGGACGATTCGTAACGGTGACCCTCAGCTTTGGGGCGGCCTTCTAAAAAACCAGCTGTATATTGACGATGACTCACCGTTGCCAATTCCGCCTCCCAGCCAGGAAGGCGCTCTTTAAATCTCTCTCTTTCAAAAAAGACAGTGTCTATTGCCTCACGGTAAACCTTGGTTACCACAGACACATAATAACAGCTTTTTACTCTTCCCTCGATTTTCAGAGATCTGACACCAGCGTCAGTTAAGGCCGGTAAATAACGCAGTAAATTCAGATCCTTGGAATTCATGATATAACTGCCGCGGCCGTCTTCCTCTACCGGTAAATACTCTCCCGGCCGGCTGGATTCCACTAATGAATAACTCCAGCGGCAGGGATGGGTACAGGCTCCACGATTAGAATCACGGCCTGTCAGATAGTTGCTTAACAAACAGCGGCCGGAATAAGACATACACATGGCGCCATGGGCGAATACCTCTAAATCGCAGTCAGTATGTCTCGCTACATCTCTGATCTCATCTAAAGAAAGTTCACGGGCTAATACTACACGGCTGGCGCCTAAATTATGCCATTGATTTACCGCGGCACTGTTCGTGGAATTGGCTTGAGTGCTTATATGTATGGGAATGTCAGGAGCATACTTCCGTGCCAAAGCAAAAACACCCAAGTCAGAAATGATTAAACCATGAGGCTTAATAGCAGCCAGAGCTTCTAAATACTCCGGCAATTGCTTTATATCCTCTTGGTGGGCAAAAATATTGACAGTAACATAGACCTTTGCCCCGGCGGCTTCAGCCTTTTTTACGGACTCTTTGATCTCCGGCAAAGTAAAATTCGTGCTTTTAGCTCGCAAACCAAAGGATTCGCCGCCTAAATATACAGCATCAGCGCCGTAGGCCAGGGCAAAATCAAATTTCTCCATATCACCGGCAGGCGACAATATTTCCGGTTTAATCTTATTCCTCGTTATCATATTCCCCATTTTCTATGGCGGCCTTAGCCGCTAAATGATCTTCATAAGTAGTAGTAAATATATGAGCACCGTTAGGTTTAGCCACAAAATACAAATAATCAGTATCGGCCGGATACATCGCCGCCTCCAAGGACGCGTAACCAGGACAGGCAATGGGACCAGGCGGCAAACCCTGATTGATATAAGTATTATAAGGAGAATCTATCTGTACATCCTCGTTGCTGAGAACCGGTTTTACCTCACCTAATGCATACTGCACTGTAGCGCAGCTCTGCAAAAGCATGTTTTGCTCAAGACGATTATAAAATACACCGGCGATTACTGGCCTGTCCTCTTCAACCACAGCTTCCTTTTCCACAATTGAAGCCATAGTCACCCAGTCATAAACACTGCGCCCATCAGAGGCCAGCTGATCCCGCCACTCCTGGGAAAATACCTTATCAAATTGAGCTAACATAGTGGCTATGACGTCTTTCGCTCCTACTGTATCATCAAAATAATAGGTCTCGGGATAAAGAAACCCCTCAAGACGATTAGCCGTACCTTTTGCCGGCAAATAATCATAATCATAATCGCCGTTTTCCACGGCCTCAGTAAACTCTTGGGCGGAACATATGCCAGCATCTGTTAAAACTTGGGAAATCTGGCTCAAATTATAACCCTCGGGAATAGTGATCTTAATTTCCGCCAGTTCACCGCCTTCTTTAAGTTCCTCGGTAACATCAGCCATTGAATATTTACCATCAAAAGTATAAGTACCAGCTTTAAGATCTGACCCAGCATGAGATGATCTTAAATAAATCTTGTAAGCCAGCTCACTGCGAATAATACCGTTATCCTTGAGGATCTCACCTATTTGACTGGAATTAGAAGCCTCGGGAATTTCAACAGTGGCATTATCCACCTTTACTGGCGCTAAATAAATATAAGCTGGTATAGCCATAATAATGACTAACAATAAAACTATTACAGGTATTACTATTTTTTTCATAATACTTCCTTTTTCGCTTTTCTATACTTTATGCCCTCAGAGGAAAAAAGTTAAAATTACTCCTCTGGACCTACCGCCACAATACGTTTTTGCGCTGCGTAGGTATCATGGTTTACTGTTTCGGTGGAAACTAATTCACCATTTTCATACACTTTTTTATAAAGATAGCTTTCCAAACCACGGCCACCAGAGGATACTACCTCAGTCTCGCCGGGAGCTAAAGACTCATCTGTTACGGTTTCACTGCTAAAGGGAATATAACGCACTACCTCTGAAACTAACTCCACTTCCTGCTTGTAGGCTGTGTCGCCATAAATTGTCATAGATATAACACCACCGCCACAGGAGGCGTGAATAACCACAGCGCAGTCATAATTATTTTTAAAACACAAATCTGAAGAGCCCCAGGCTACCATGGCATCCTGGCTAGGCGGTACGTAGGCACAAGTTAAGGTATGGTTCTTTCGTTCTGTAACCTCTAAACCCGTTCGCAGCAAAGCACCGTAAAGAGTAGTACTTACCTGACAGACACCACCGCCTAATCCTTCACGGTAAATACCGCTCTCTATTACCATGGCGCTGGAAAAACCCCGCGCCGTTGTGCGTTCACCCACAGTATCATTAAAAGAAAAAGTTTCACCCGGATAGACAATGGTCATATCCAGATACTCTGAAGCCTGTTTCAAATTCTGACTGCGTGACGTCTGACCGGCATTATATTTGGTGCTGAATACAGCCAAAACACCATTGACGTTCATCGCCTCCAAATCCGCCGTCGTTCGTTCCGGCGTCGCGTTAACATTGACTACTAAATATACAGCAGCTATTTCATCGTTGCTTAAAGCATCTAAAATAGCTGTTTTAGTATTTTCCTCATCCAACGCTACACCATCTTCAGAAGGAACAATATAAATATCGCCATTCTCATCCAAGGCAAAAGATGCGTCTTTAGCCGCAACGCCAATCTCCTCGGCGATAGATGAAAGTACCGGGTCCATTACAGAAGCGTCAATATCCAATACTTGCTCCACATATACTTTATCCCGCCATAATTTAAAGCGATCCTTATAACGCTCTAAAATATTGCCGGAATGAGTATAGGACATGGCATCTTCCAATACGGCAGTGGTATTTTGCCGTAAACCTAATTGAGCCGCAGTATAAGACCAAGATCTGTCGTTATAGTTCAGACTGATAGACCTGTCTAATAGACTCTGAAACTCTGTATCTATAGCGGACTTGGCTTCATCAAGGCTGAGCCCGCTTAAATCGGCATTAATAAAATAAACATTTTCAGCTACGGTATCGTCTTTGCTGTCATAATAATCATAACCCCAAAAAGCGACCACCATAACCAAAAGTATTATCACCACAGAAACTAAAGCTATAAGCTTTTTAGGAAATCCAGTACTTTTACCCGTTTTCACAGTGCTCCCTTCTTGTCTCATAGCTTCTTTATATTGATTTTTAGCCATACGAGCCTGGGTCTTAGCCGCTTTTTTCTCGGCTTTAGCCGCAGCCTTCTCCGATTTTTTCTCTAACCTATCTTTCTCGTCCTTTTTCATATTTCACACCCTTTCGGGTCATTTATCTATTTATATTATCTATATATCCGAAATTATACATAAGTTAAGTGCTATCTGTTTTAAATCATGAATATCATTTATTCTTCATCCTCAGCCATATAAGCCGCGGCTACTTTCTCCCACTCATCATCGTCTTCAATATCAACTAACAACTCTTCTCCCGTTTCTCCGTCCATTTCCAGACGGAAAACTAAGGCTTCATCCTCATCCTCTTCACCTTCGGGTGGAGCAATGACTACATATTCCTGTTCATCGACTTCTATTATTTCTAAAACCTCAAACTCCCGTTCCGTACCGTCTTCATCAATCAAAGTAACTAAATTGGTCTCAAAACCTTCTTCTTCCAATAAGTCTTTTTCTTTTTCAGACATATTTCCACCTCTTATTCTTCTTTAGATTTATGATTGGCAATATAATCTAAATAATTTTGCAAAATCAAGATCGCGGCTAAAGAATCTACCTTCTGCCGGCGTTTGGATCTGCTCACATCTCCCATCAGCATAGCGCTTTCCGCCATCTTGGAAGTGAGACGCTCATCCCAAAAAACAATCTTTACCTCGATCACTTCACTGATAGCAGCGGCATATTCCTTTGCCATAACGCAAGAAGGGCCTTCTGTTCCATTCATGTTCTTGGGATATCCCACAACTATAGTATCTACGTTATTTTTTCTAACCAAAGATACTATGGTTTCTATTTCCCCGGCTAAATTATCTTTTCTTCTAATAGTAGGCAAAGCCTGGGCAGTAAAACCCAAAGGATCCGATATGGCGATACCTACATTTTTAGTACCTACATCTAAAGCTAATATACGCATTTTTATTCCATTCTTAAAATATTGAGATAGCTCCAGCTTCACAGTTATCCCGGCAATAGCCACAGAGAACACAGCGTTTCTCTTCTATATAAGCTTTGCCCTTCTGAGGTAAGAGAGATATGGCCCGCTGGCCGCATCTTTTCAGACAGCTGCCGCAGCCGATACATTTTTCTCCTACCTCTATATGACGCTTTTCAACTCTATAAGAGTTTAAGATATCAATATCAGGTTCCTCACCCTTAGCCCAAGCGACATTTATATCGACCTCCGCCTGATTTTTCATTCCCACAGCAAAGGAGGATAAACCAGGGACGCCAAAGGCCCAAGCAAAGCATTGCCTCGCCTCATCACTTAGTTTGCCGCCGGCTAAAGCCTTCATGCCATAAAGTCCCTTGCCTTTTGCCGCAGCATAGGATATGGCGGCCAGCATTTCATCTCTGGTACCATCAATAATACCATGGCCATAACGGTTGATAATAGGATGTATTACGTCTATCTCCTCTATATCCGCTCCTGCTTTAACAGCGGCTACAGCATGAGTAGAAATCCCTACAGCACCCAAATTACCTTTGGCCTTTTCCGTTAACAGATACTCCAGAGCCTCATAGTGACCTTTAATAGTTAAGCCGCTCTCCTGTTCATGCAAAAGAAAAATATCTATTTTATCTCGATCCAGTGCGCGTCGGGCTGACTCAAAAGCCTCAGCCATCAAAGGACGATTCCAAGCGTAAGATTTCGATGTAATATAGACTTCTCTGTTCCAACCCTGTAACGCTTGGCGTATATAGAGATATGTCTCATAACATTGAGCCGTATCAATTAAATTAATACCGGCTTCCAAAGCATATCTGATAACCTCAGCCCCCTCAGCCAAGGAAAGATTCTTATGTACAGGACCTATAGTTAAGGCACCAAAGGCTATAGGACTAACCATATAGCCTGTCTTACCTAAAGGACGAAGCTTAAATTCAGTCACAGGCATGCTCCAAGTAATAACGGACTAAAACTTCGATAACATCGTCCCGCTCTACCTTTTGTATGAGATTCCGCGCACCATTATAGCCCGTTATATAACTGGGATCACCGGAAATCAAATAACCTGTTATCTGATTGGTAGGAGCATAACCTTTTTCCATTAAAGCGGCATTGACCATCTTTATAATCGCAGGTACGTCTACCTCTTTATGGTTACAAAACTCAACTGTAGCGTCAAAACTTTTTTCGTGATCTTTGGCCATAGTTACACCGCCTTTCCTTTAGTTTAAAATCAGATAGTTTAAATCTGACGTAACAATTCTTTGGCCTTATTCATGGCTGCATCTATTTTGCTGACATCTTTACCGCCAGCCTGAGCCATATCAGGACGTCCGCCGCCGCCGCCGCCAACTATGGGAGCCACCGCTTTAATAAGATTACCAGCATGGAATCCTGCTTCCTGCCAAGATTTAGTGGCACCGGCGACAATGGAAACTTTATTATTATTTACACTGAAAAGCACTAAAGCAATTTCACCGTTTTTCTCTTTAAGTGAGTCAGCAGCTTTACGCAAGGTGTTCATATCCATTTCTCCCATGTTTGCCACTAACCCTTTACCAGCATTATAATCTTCCACAGAGGACTCAGCTTTACCTACCACGTCATCAACAGCGGCTTTCTTATACTCGGCAATAACTTTTTCCTGTTCCTTCACTTCATCAATCAGACCTTGGAGTTTACTTAAAACCTCAGCAGGTTTAGCTTTAAGTAATTCCTCCACTGCCGCTAACTTCGCTTCCTCTTCCTGATAATACTTACGGCATCCCTCGCCGGTTACTGCCTCAATACGTCGGAGACCAGCACCAATACTGGATTCCGCCACAATTTTAAAGATACCTATCTCACCAGTATTAGCTACATGAGTACCGCCGCAGAGCTCTTTGCTCCAATCACCTATATTAACAAAACGTACCACATTGCCATATTTTTCACCGAATAAAGCCATGGCGCCCTGAGCCTTAGCCTCTTCTATATTCATCACCTTAGTGACCACCGGCATATTTCTTAAAATGGCATCATTTACCTTATCCTCAATGAGAGCCAGTTCTTCAGGGGTAACGGCGGAAAAGTGATTAAAGTCAAAACGCAGTCTATCCTCGGTTACCAAAGAGCCAGCCTGATTAGCGTGTTCACCTAATACTTCCCGTAAAGCCTTGTGCATAAGATGGGTGGCGGTATGGTTCCTCATGGCTCCGCGCCGCAATTTTTCCACTACTGTAACTTCACCTTTATCGCCAGGTCTAACTGCTCCGGCAGTTACTTTTACTTGATGTACAAATATGCCATTGGGTAACTTAAAGGTGTGCAGGATCTCAACTCTGGCATTATCTACTGAGAATATACCACGGTCACCAACTTGACCGCCGCTCTCGGCATAACAGGGAGTTTTATCAAAAATCAAGTAACCCTCTTCGCCGCTATTAAGAGCATCAGCTCTGGTTTCATTGGCAATTATCGCTTTAAGCTCACATATATCAGTTAAGGTAGTATAGCCAACAAATTCAGTGGCCGCCACATCTTCCAATAAAGATGAGAGCATTATTTCTAAATCGTTGCCAGCACCGTTATTCCTAGCTTCCCTGGCTCTCTGCCGCTGTTCTTCCATGGCAGCATCAAAACCAATTGTATCAACGGTAAGCCCCTCTTCCTCGGCGGCATCCTCTGTTAAATCAACTGGAAAACCATAAGTATCATAAAGCTGGAAAGCGTCAGCGCCACTGATGACGGTTTCACCCCGTTCCTTTGTGGCCTTGATCTTTTCTTCAACAACTTTTAACCCCTCAGAAAGAGTAAGGTGGAACCGTTCTTCCTCGTTAGCAATAACTTTAATTATAAAATCCTCTTTCTCCCTGATTTCAGGATATTGGTCACCCATTAATTCAACAACAACAGGTACAACTTTAGCTAAAAATACACCTTCTATGCCTAAAACCTTAGCAAAACGTACCGCACGCCGTAAAATACGGCGCAGCACATAACCACGGCCATCGTTAGAGGGCAAAACACCATCAGCGATAAGGAAGGTACAGGAACGGGCATGATCAGCAATGACCCGCATAGGGAAACCCCGTTCATCTGTATGATACTCCTGACCAGTTTCCTTTTCTATGAAGGTAATAAGTTTTTTCAGTAGATCTGTATCGTAATTTGAGGGAACTTCCTGTAAAATAGAGGCAATACGTTCTAAGCCCATACCCGTATCAATACAGGGATTAGGCAGAGGAGTCATATTGCCCTCCTCATCTCTATTGTATTGCATGAAAACTAAGTTCCAAATTTCCAGCCAACGGTCACAATCACAAACCCCTAAAGCACAATTGTCACCACAAGACCATTCCTCACCCCGGTCATAATGAATCTCACTGCAGGGACCACAGGGACCTGTATCGCCCATGGACCAGAAATTATCCTTTTCTCCTAAACGTAATATACGGTCCGGACTTACCCCCGCTACTTTCTGCCACAGCTCAAAAGCCTCATCATCATCTTTATAGATAGTTATATAAAGCCTGTCCTTATCTAATTCTAAAACCTCTGTTAAAAATTCCCAAGCGTAACCTATGGCACCTTCTTTAAAATAATCGCCAAAGGAAAAATTACCCAGCATCTCAAAAAAAGTATGGTGCCGCGCGGTTTTGCCTACTGTATCCAAATCATTATGTTTGCCGCCGGCTCTAACACACTTCTGAGATGTGGTAGCCCTGGTATAGGGACGTTTTTCCAGCTCTAAAAAAACATCCTTAAACTGTACCATACCAGCGTTAGTAAATAATAACGTAGGATCATTATGGGGCACAAGTGAAGAACTGGCCACTATCTGATGACCCTTACTCTGAAAAAATTCTAAAAACGCCTTTCTAATGTCGTTGCCTTCCATTCTTTTCATTTTTTCCTCCCAAAATACGCACTTTTACGGATATATCCAGCCAAAAGCACATATGTACGGCATTTTAATTATATATCTACATCATATTATTATATAGTCGTTTATAAAAAAAGTCAATGAAAACGGTAACCTACTAAATTCTCGTAAAAAAAAGAAAACAGCACTTTAAATACGGCAGCTATGGGAATAATCAATACCATCCCCAAGATCCCTCCTATACTGCCGCCTAAAAATACCAAAATAATAATGGTCACAGGATGCAAACCTACACAGTCGCCAATGACACGGGGAGAAATAAAAATATTCTCCATTTGCTGCACCGCGATTAAAAGCAAAACAACCCAGAAAATATTCACATCAGGCTGTAACAAAGCAAAGAGAAATACAGGTATAGCTCCTAAAACAGGCCCAAAATAAGGAATAATGTCAAAGATACCATTTAAAGCCCCTAAAATAAGAGGATAGTCAACGCCAATAAGCCAAAGTCCCCCGGCTGTAACCACCGCCACCGCTAAGGATACAAGTAAATTGCCGCGGATAAAACCACGTATTACCTTATCCGTCTCTTTGGCTAGAATCAGAACATCACTGCGGCTGCGCGGCGGGAAAACCGTAAGCAGTCTGCCGCCTATGGCTGAACCATCCCGGAGAAAATAATAGGCTATTACCGGAGCCAAAAGGAGATAAGAAAGATTTTGAGGCAATGCCATTAAATCAGTAACAAAACCCTCCATTATCTCATTGATCTTGTCCTCAATCAGTGGTAAAACATCATTTTCCCACTGAAATACAGGAGACATATCCAAAAACTTCCTAATTCCCCCTGTCAGCCTTAACCACAGCTCGGTAAAATAATTAAAAAAGACCTCTATGTTATTAAACAAACCCAAACTTTCTTTATATAAACGAGGTAAAATCACAAAAATAAAAAACAATAAAATACCGCCAATAAGACTATAACTTAAAATTATAGCCCCGGTTTTAGGCATGGATTTGGCCATAAAATGCCTGACTAAAGGAGATAATAAATAGGCAAAAGCCGCTGAAAAAAATATCAAAAAAATGAGTGAAGGGAAAAAATAACAAAATATACCCAATAACAGAATTAAAATACCAGCTATTATCTGGGCCCTATATTGCTTAAACATATTTCCTCCTTACCGCTAACTAAAAAAAGGTGGGCTATAAAGCCCACCTTTCCCTTGTGAGAGAGAATCTTCATCTCCCGTTACATCATATTCTCCCAGGCTTTTTTTACTTCCTTCAGCATGGCCTTGGCTTTTTTTTCCATGCTCTTGGGAACAATAATCATTGGCTCACTTTGGAAAAAACTTTTTTTAGCCATCATTTTATCACTGTAATACCAAAGAAGAGCTGAACCGATCATTACAGCCGGCAGAATACAAGCGCTACCCTTATTTCGCATAGGCTCACCTCCCATTGTCATGAGACAACGAAGCTATTTGACCGCCGCTTTGATGAGATTGCCCTCTAAAGAAATAGTGAAAACTTCCGCAGCGTTATTGAATTCCACCTGACAATTCCAACAAAAATAACGGCCTTCTCCTATAATTCCCACTTCTCTACTTTGACATACGGGACAACGCATTTTATCACCTGCCATTTTCTTGTAATTTTATCTTTTCCGACAATTTCTTCCAGGGACAAAAACCACGGCCTTTTTTTAAATCAAGCCAGAAACCAGCTGATATCTCGGCTCCTACCACCTTCAGCTCAGCGTCAAAAAATAAATCTGAAATTTCTTCTCCCTCACCATATATTAGCTCAGCTCTTTCCAGAAAGTCTTTAAGAGCAATTTGACCTATGGGCAAAGTCTTGCCCCACTTGACAGCGTCTTTGTTTTTTACTATGATGCCGTCCCTATAGACCTTTAAAATCTTATCTCGGCTGATATAAGCCTTCCGACGCCTAAAACTGCCCTCCTCCATTAATATACCGCCTAAAAAACCTGTATCAATATCAAGAAAACATTGCTGCGCCCTGCCTAAAAATTTACCCTTTTCCCAAGAAAAGACCGGTAAACCAGCAATTTTCCCCGCCGGCATTAAAGTATTTCTGCTATATTCAGACATCGCCAACTCCTTTTATCCATATTTTGCCTTATTTCCATAATAAATATACAAAAAAAGAAGCAATCCCACTACGTGAATTGCTTCTTTTAAAACTATTTTAGAAAATACTTTTAGCAGAGACTCTTGCCAAGCTCATAACCTTTTTTCATGACTTCACCCTCAGGCGATAAATCGCTGTTGCCCCCTATTACCAGGGTATCTACTATTTCCATGCCGTAATTAGCAAAGGTTTTGAGATACCAATCATAATTACGCAGGTACTGCTCTATACCTAAAGGAGCGCCTTGAGCAAAAATACCAACCAATTTAATGCCGGGTTTCAAGCGGCTGGCGTGATCTGAAGTCATTAAACAATAATGCCGGTTCATAAAAGTTATCATGTGACCCGCTACCTGAGAATAATAGTTGGGAGCTGTCAAAAGCAAAGCGTCACACTGATGGAGGTCCTTAAAATAAGACCGCATATCATCATCAATAACACAATCAGTATTATTCTTCTTGCAAGAACCGCAACCTACACAGCCCCTTACCTTCATATTATTTTCCTCGTAGATTACTACTTCCGCACCTTTCTCCTTGGCACCTTTTATCACGGCTTCAGCCACTTTTTTTGATTGGGAATCCTTCCTTGAACTGCCTAACACAACCACTAATTTCATAATATTACCTCCTTTTCACAAATATATTACCTGGTAAACTTGTGGAAAAGCCATGGCTAACAGCCATGGCTCTATTTTATTTATCCTCTAAAGTACGTTTTAAGAATTCCTTAGTTCTGTTATGTACCGGATTCGTGAAAATAACTTCCGGTTTGCCTTCTTCCACAATAACACCGTCATCCATAAAGACAACACGATCAGCCACGTCTCTGGCAAAGTTCATCTCATGGGTAACTACCAGCATAGTTAAGCCGGATTCCGCCAAATTTTTCATTACCTTTAAAACCTCACCGACCATTTCCGGATCAAGTGCGCTTGTGGGTTCATCGAAAAGAAGGGCATCGGGTTCCATAGAAAGAGCCCTGGCAATGGCCACCCTCTGTTTCTGACCACCGGAAATCTGGGCGGGACGGGCTGTTATATAATCACCCATACCAACCTGCTGGAGATATTTCATAGCAGTTTCCCGAGCTGTCTTTTTGTCCTTTTTCAACACTTTGATTGGACCTATAGTACAATTATCCAACACAGATAAATTATTGAATAAATTAAATTGCTGGAAAACCATGCCAAGTTTAGTTCTGTACTCTGCCCCGGTTATGGTACCCTGATGAATGTCAGTACCGCGGTAATATATGTCACCAGCAGTAGCCACTTCCAGCAAATTAATACACCGCAGCAGGGTAGACTTGCCGGAACCGGAAGAACCAATTATACAGACAACTTCACCTTCACTTACATCGAAGTTGATATCCTTTAAAACCTCATTGCTGCCGAACACCTTTTGCAGGTGGCGGACTTCTATGACTTTATCTTTACTGGCCATGATGTTCCTCCACTTTTATCTCAGATTCCGGCGTGGTTTGGGATCCGTGTATTGTATAAGTATCGCTGCCGGCTAATTTACGTTCAAAAAGACGCAAAAGCCTGGTAACGGTAAATGTCATAATCAAATAAATAATACAGGTAATCAAGAATACCTGGAAGTATTTAAAATTATTGCCAGCAATGGCTTTAGATCTGAAAAACAGCTCACTGACGGAAATAACACTTAAAACCGAGGTATCTTTGATATTAATTACAAACTCATTACCGGTGGCCGGTAAGATATTGCGCATAACCTGGGGCAAAACAATATTAAGCATAGTCTGGCCATGGGTCATGCCAATGGAATGGGCAGCCTCAAACTGTCCTTTATCCACAGCGATAATACCACCACGAACAATTTCTGCCATATAAGCGCCGGTATTAATGGAAACTATAACATAACCAGCGGGAATAACCGGTAATTGAATACCAAATATCCAGGCCAAGCCGTAATAAATAACCATGGCCTGAACAATCATGGGCGTGCCCCGGAATACTTCAATGTAAATAGACAAAATTATATTTATTATCTTCAAAAAAACTTTTTTAAAGGCAGAATCACCAGGATGAACAGGAATAGTACGTACTACACCAATAACAAGACCAATAAGGGAACCAGTAATCGTACCTGTTATGGCGATCAATAAGGTTACACCAGCGCCCCGCAAAAACATAGGCCAATATGTCAGTAAAATAGACCAGGATGTGGCCAAAAAACCAGGTTCACTACTGGCTGCCGCTAATTCAAACATAATATCTCCTAAATATAAAACTCTGCTATCTACCGCATAGAAGGACAGGATAAGCCTGTCCCCATAATTTCTCTAATAATTAACCAACAATACGTATGTAAGAGTTGGCAAGATCAGATTTAAACTGATTTTGCCAACTCTCTACTTAAAACTTTACCAAACTATACTGGCAATTACTGAGCCGCAGGCTGATTCTGTACAGCAGTATCCATCAATTCTAAGCGCTGCTCTTCGGATATGCCAGCTAAGATTTCGTTAATCTGGGCCCGGAGCTCATCGCTGCCTTTTTTCAGACCAACAGAAATGGCTACGTCAGCCGGGGTATATTCAAAACCTTCACCATCGGCAAATTCAATTACCGCGAAGTTACTATTGGCGGCGGCGGCAGAAAGACCTTCGGGTCTTTCGGAAACATAACCATCAATTACGCCGCTTTCCAAAGCCACACGCATGGCAGGGAAATCTTCCATAGCGGTAACGTGATTAACATCAGGAATCTGATCCACTACAGTATCATGGAAGGTGTTAAGCTGGCCGGTAATTTTAGCGCCGGCAAAATCAGCTAAAGAAGTAGCATCAGCATATTCACCATCAGCTCTTACTACCATAACTAAAACACTGTCATAATAAAGATCACTGAAGTCAATAGTTTCAGCACGATCAGCTGTAGCGCTCATGCCGGCAATAATAGCGTCAATGGTGCCAGCCTGTAAAGCCTGGGGCAAACCATCCCAGCTGGTTTTAACTATTTCCAGTTCCTTACCAAGACCATCGGCGATAATTTTAGCGATTTCAACATCATAGCCCCCTGCATAGCTGCCATCGCTTAAAGCTACAGCACCATTGGAATCATCTACTTGAGTCCAGTTAAAGGGAGCGTAGCCGCATTCCATACCAACCTTAAAAGTCCCGTTATCGGCAGAGGTATCAGCAGCGGTATCATCCGCGGCATCATCGCTGCCGCCGCAAGCGGCAAAGGATAAGCAAAGAGCAAAGGCAATGAGAATGACGGAAAATACTTTAAGTGTTTTTTTCATTGTTCCTCTTCCTTTCAAAGAAAAATAATTTCGTTGTATAATATTCATATTTTCCCTCAAAACACAGAAAAAGTCAAGTAGGATAATGGCTCTAAAGGCTATTTCCGCAAAAAAAAACTCAGAAAAATAAATCTTTTCCGATTTATCGGGATATGCTATACTAAATATACTACAAAATGAGGTATAATCATGAGCTATAATTACCTAAATATAACCGTAAAAGAAATATTAACGGAAAAAAATAAGTATGCCAATACCAACGTAACAATCTGCGGCTGGGTAAAAACTATAAGAGCTTCTAAAAATATCGGCTTTATCGAATTAAATGACGGCACCTGTCTGAAAAATCTTCAAATAGTGTTTGACGCCGGTTCTATAGATAATTTTAAGGAGATCAGCAAGGAAAACGTAGGGGCAGCCTTAAAAATTCAGGGAACCCTGATTCTAACACCGGAAGCCAAACAACCCTGCGAAATACAGGCCACTGCCATTTATACCGTGGCTCCCTCTACTCCAGATTATCCCCTGCAAAAAAAGCGCCATACCCTGGAATACCTTCGCACTATTGAGCATCTTAGACCTAGGGCCAACACTTTAGCCGCCGTATTTAGAGTCCGTTCCGCCGCGGCCTTCGCCATCCACCGCTTCTTTAATGAAAAGGGATTTTTATACGCTCATACCCCTATCATTACCGGCAGCGACTGTGAAGGCGCCGGAGAGATGTTCCGGGTCACTACCCTGAATCCCATCGCTCCGCCTCTTACCTCTGACGGCAAAGTCAATTACCGGGAAGACTTCTTTGGCAAAGCAACCAATTTGACAGTCAGCGGCCAGTTAGAAGGGGAATGCATGGCTATGGCCTTTTCCAAAATATACACCTTTGGCCCTACCTTCAGAGCGGAAAACTCCAATACCCAACGCCATGCCGCTGAATTTTGGATGATCGAGCCGGAAATAGCCTTCGCCGACTTAAATGATGACATGAGTTTAGCTGAGGAAATGATAAAAGCAGTACTCAAGGATATTCTTACCCAGTGCCCTTGGGAAATGGATTTCTTTAACAATTTTTATGATAAAAATCTCCTTAGCAGATTAAACCATATAATCGAATCTGGTTTCGCCAAAATTACGTATACTCAGGCTATCGAGATACTGACAAAAGCCGGTAAAGACTTTGAGTATCCCGTCACATGGGGTATGGATCTGCAAACTGAACACGAACGCTACTTGACAGAAGAAGTTTTCCGCAAACCGCTTTTTGTTACTGATTATCCCAAAGAGATAAAAGCTTTTTATATGCGCCGCAACGATGATGGCAAAACTGTGGCAGCTATGGATCTTCTCGTACCAGGCGTAGGAGAAATAATCGGCGGCTCCCAAAGGGAAGAACGACAGGAAAAACTGATTCAAGCTATGAAAGAAAGAAATCTTAAGCTGGAAGATTATCAATGGTATATCGACTTACGGCGTTTCGGCGGCGCTCCCCACGCTGGCTTTGGCTTAGGATTTGAGCGTCTTTTAATGTATGTTACCGGCGTAAGCAATATCAGAGATGTAATACCCTTTCCACGCACTGCCGGCTCAGCCCAATTTTAGGAGGATAAGGAATGGCACAGGGAATAAAACGCATAGACCTTCATGGCCTCAATCTCTATAAAGCTAAAATCAAAATTGACAGTGAGCTGAGACGAGCAGGGAAAGACATATATGTTCTACGCTTTATCCATGGCTTTAACGGCGGTACGGAAATAAAAGACTCTTTAATGACTTACAAAGACCATCCCAAAGTCCTGCGGGTAAAACCAGGCAGCAACAGCGGTGAAACTGACCTTGTCCTCCGTGAGCTGTAAGTATTGATTCATTTTTAAAATATAAACTGCTCCCACCTGGCTAAATAAAATTCTTCAAATAATCAAAAAAGCAGCCACTTGCAACAAATAACAAAGCTTAATTTCAGCATTCCCTGGCCCAGGCTATAACTGCCCAATTAAACCAGAAGGAATGCTGTTTATTTTCATGTGTTTTTTAAGTATAAAACCTTCTAAAAACAGCATACTAATAACAGAACAATAAACTATGACATTTAGGAGGTTTACATGGTAGATTTTAACAACAGCGAAACAAGAATCAATCTTCTCCGAGCCTTTGCCGGCGAAAGCCAGGCCAGAAATCGTTATACCTTCGCCGCCTCCGCGGCAAAAAAAGCTAATCTTCATGTTATCGAAGCTATTTTTACCTTCACCGCGAATCAGGAAAAAGAGCATGGTGAAATTTTTTATGAACATTTGACAAAATACGGTACTCAGCTGATTCATATAG
>CAWVFN010000010.1:0-2566 GCA_963928475.1 Bacillota bacterium | reverse complement strand
GAAAGGATTATGTGATCTGGGGTGATAAGAGCGATTTTGAGATTGCTGAAACGGAAAGTCAGAAGATAAATATTTCCCAGAGTCTTAGTTTAAAAACTTATACAATTAAAGAGCTGGAAAAGGCCAAGGTAGAGCTAACAGCCGATGAGGCGTTGAGCAAAGCGAAGAAGCAAGCTGCTTTTATAGCGGGTTCTCAGGTCCCGGCCACCGCCGAGATTGTCGCTAAAGAGACTGAGATTTTAGCTGACGGCACTGATGGTTACGCCAAGGTAAAAGTAACAATTGAGGTGCGGGAAAATATCGGGATTTTCCAAAGTTTTACAGGGATTTTTTAAATTTTGGTTGAGAATTTATGGGAAAGCGGTTATAATAATATATTGAGTTATTATGATATTTTTTCTTTAGCAACTTTTCAACGGGAGGATCCCTTGTACAGATGAAAGAAACTATTATATCCTTAGGTGATGAAGCTACTGTTTCGGCTGTTTTGGGTCAGCGGGATGTCAACTTAAATCTTATTGAACGTAAATTGCCTGCCACTATTATGGTTCGCGGTAATGAGGTACATCTCAGCGGTGATGAAAAGGAAAAAAAACAAGCCAGACATGTTTTTGAACATTTGAAAATATTAGCAGGCGCTCAGGTAGAAATTAATGAAAATGTAATCAATTACGCTATTGCCAGCGCTGAAAACGCAGATAATCAGGTGGCTGACACTTTAACCAGCAATATATACGTGACTCCCAGAGGTAAACAAATAAAACCACGTACCATGGGACAGAAAAAATATGTTGACGCTCTCCGTGCTAATGATATTGTTTTTGCTATAGGTCCTGCTGGAACCGGTAAGACATATCTTGCCGTTGTTATGGCGGTTTTAGCCTTAAAAAAGAAGGAGGTGCGTCGTATAGTTTTGACGCGTCCAGCGGTAGAAGCCGGTGAAAAATTAGGCTTTTTACCTGGTGACCTCCAGGATAAGGTCGATCCTTATCTGCGTCCCCTTTATGACGGACTTTATGATTTAATGGGCAGCGACGCCGCGTCTAAGCTGATGGAGAAAGGTATTATTGAGGTAGCTCCCTTAGCCTATATGCGTGGTCGTACTTTGGATGACGCCTTTATAATTTTGGACGAGGCGCAAAATACCACACCGCAGCAAATGAAGATGTTTTTGACGAGAATAGGTTTTGGCTCTAAAGCCGTAATTACCGGAGATATTACTCAGATAGATTTAGGTCCTGGTGAAAAGTCCGGTCTTGTTCATGCCCAAAAGGTTTTACAAAATGTTGGCGGTATAGAGTTTTCTTATTTAAGCCATCTTGACGTTGTGCGTCATCCCTTGGTGCAGAAGATCATAAACGCCTATGAGCGGGAGGAAAAAAATGAAAAAGCACAGTAATTCCCTATTAGCCAGGAGCAAAGTGCTATCAAAAAAAGATTTGGCTAAACTAGCGAAGGATAAAGTTTGGGTCTGGTGGCTGGCTATGATATTAATTAGTGCCTTTATCCTTATGGCGCCTGCTTTAAGCGGCGGCAATAGTTATGAAGCCGGGGAAATATGTGACAAAACCATATATTATGAGGGTAATACCTTATCTTATATGAGCGATGTTAAATATGAGCAGGCAAAAGAGAATATAAAGGAGCAGGTTAGTCCTGTTTATGTTCTGGATGAGACGAAGATCAACGAGGCTAAAAATAATATTGCTATAGCTTCCCAGGGGGTAATAGATATTAAAGCCCGGGAGGGCGAGGATTCTACAGAACTTTACAAGGATACCTTGGGTGATAATTATAGTGAGGAACTCGTCAATGCTTTACAAACAGTGGATTCCCAGCGTCTGACAGAGTTAGCTGATGCAGCGGAATCTTATTTGGACAACTATTACGCGGCTGGTGTTAAAGAAAGTGAAATGGAGGTCCTGAATAACGAATTAGCCCAAATGATAGATGAGGGCGAATACAGCGCCGCGGACAAGGCTGTTTTGCATTACTTTATAGATGCCGCCAAGTTGACGGCAAATAATATTTATGATGAAAAAGCCACAGAAGCCATTATCAGCGCGCGGCAAGATGAGATCAGCCCTGTAGAGGTAACTGTGCGTCCCGGCCAAATAGTGGTGCAAAAAGGTACTACTATAACTGAGGAACAAGTGGAGATGCTGGAAAAAACAGGTCTCCTTACGGATAGCAAGAGTTTGCTTTATTATCCTGGCGTATTCCTCTTTACCTTTGTTCTTTATTTTTTAATATATATTTACTGCCGGCGTTATTTCCCGGAATATGTTTATGATAAACAGGGTGTGCGTCTTTTATCTACCTTAATGATATTCTTTATTCTTGTTTGCCAAGGCATTGTGATTGTTACTTCAAGTATGACTGGTCTTTTATACAGTGTTTTAGGCTATCTCCTGCCTTTACCTGCTTTGGCTATTCTTCTTACCACTTTAACTAATCAGAAATTTTCTTATTTCCTTGTTATTATAGCCTCTGTTTTTATCTTTCTTCTTACTCTTAATCAACCTTCCTACGGTATCGTAGCTTTGGTAAGTTCCCTTTATACTGT
>CAWVFN010000009.1:0-10928 GCA_963928475.1 Bacillota bacterium | reverse complement strand
CGTGTTTCCGTTCGGTGAATTCTTTTATCATGCCGCTGCCTATTGGCCCTGGACGATAGAGGGCTACCAGCGCTGCTATCTCGGCTATACTTTCCGGCTGGAGATTGCGCATGACCTGCTGCATACCGTCGCTTTCCATCTGAAAGACCCCGTGTCCCTCACCGCGGGACAGCATGGCGTAGGTTTCTTTATCATCTAAAGGAATGTTATTAATCTCTAATTCTATATTTTGGCTGTTTTTGATATTGACGATAGCATCCCGGATAACGGTAAGATTTCTCAAACCAAGTAGATCCATTTTCAGAAGCCCCATGGCTTCTACGGTATCCTTGGTATATTGCGTGGCCAGATCTGCTAAAGCATCGCCGCCTTTATCGGTTAAAGCTCGTTGAACAGGCAGATAGTTAGATATTGTATCCGGCGCGATGACCAAGGCCGCAGCGTGGAGACCATGATGCCTGGGCATGCCTTCTAATTTTAAAGCGGCGTCTATGAGGCGCTTTACAGCTGGTTCGCTGTCGTACATATTTTTTAAATCAGGATTGCTTTTAAGGGCGGTATCGATAGTCATACCCAGATCCTCGGGGATCTGTTTAGCTACTCTTTCCACTTCTTTATAGGGCATATCCATGGCTCGTCCCACGTCTTTCACGGCGAGTTTGGCCTTCATGGTACCGAAGGTGATTATTTGGGCGACCCGGTCATTACCATAGCGCTGAGCCAGATAATCAAAGACTTCGCCCCGGCGTTCAATGCAGAAGTCCGTATCTATATCCGGCATGGAAACTCTGTCGGGGTTGAGAAAACGCTCAAAAAGGAGATCATATTTTAGGGGATCGATATCGGTAATTCCCAGGGCATAAGCTACGACGCTGCCGGCGGCAGAGCCTCTGCCTGGTCCCACCATAATATCGTTTCTTTTAGCGTAATTTATCATATCCCAAACAATAAGAAAGTAGCTGGGAAAATCCATTTTAATTATGATGCCTAATTCATATTCGAAACGCTCCCGTATTTCCGGGGTGATCTCATGATAGCGCTCCTTTAAACCGGCCTCGCACAGTTCGCGTAAGTAAGTTACTACGTCGTAACCCTGGGGCACGGGAAATTCCGGCAAAAAATAAGGAGGCGCGAAATGCAGCTCCACATTGCATTTGTCAGCGATTACCTTGGTGTTGGCTAAAGCCTCGGGGTATTCTTTGAAGACTTCCGCCATTTCCTCCTGAGTCTTAAAATAAAATTGATCCGTGGCGAAACGCATACGGTTAGGATCATCTATAGTTTTTCCCATTTGTATACAGAGAAGTATATCGTGGTATTCAGCGTCTTCTTTATTGGTGTAGTGCACGTCATTAGTAGCGACTAAGGGAATATTTAATTCTTTGCCCAAGGCGGCTATTTGTTTATTAAGTCCTTTTTCAATGGCTATGCCCTGATCCTGAATTTCCAGGTAGTAATTACCCTCTCCAAATATTTCCAGATGCTCTAAGGCGATGTTTTTCGCTTTTTCGTAATCATTTTCCTGGAGAGCTCTTGGTATTTCCCCGGCCAAACAGGCGGAAAGACAAATAAGCCCCTCACTGTAGCGGTGCATCAGCTCTTTATCCACCCTGGGTTTGGTATAGAATCCTTCCGAGGAGGCAAGTGACACCATGGTACAAAGATTTTTGTAACCCTGCTCGTTTTTAGCTAATAGTATCAGGTGATACCTTTCCTTATCATAAGTAAAATCCTTATCAAAGCGGGTACGGGCGGCGACGTAGACTTCGCAGCCGATAATTGGTTTTATGCCCTGCTTTTTACATTCATTATAGAAGTCTACCGCGCCATACATGACGCCATGGTCGGTAATAGCCACTGCTGGCATATCTAAAGATTTGGCTTTGGCAACCATATCTTTTATACGGGCAAAGCCGTCTAACAGACTATATTCGGTGTGGTTATGTAAATGGACAAAATCTTTCATGAAAACATGGTCCTCCCAAGGGTATTTTACAATATTTTGGCGTTTTTTTCCACTAAAATACAGGATAAAATATATAAATATATTATTTTATACTCTTAAAAATAAATAGGCTATTTATCTCTTTCTCAGAGCTGTTTTCTGTTATTGTATGTTATTTTTTCGGTTAATTTAGGGAGTAAGGGGGATTTTTTTATTAAATGTAGAATATAAAATAAGTTATAAGCCTTTTTCACCAAGGATAAAAGGAGCGTTTATATGGCAAAAATATTAGAAGGCAAAGTAATAGCTGATATGATTTTACGGGAAGCGTCTGAAAAAATTACCGTTACTGAAAGTAATCCTAAATTGGCTTTACTCAAGGTTGGTTTTAAAGGCGACGAAAATCCCTGGGAAAAGACTTTGACTAAAACAGGGTCAGAATGGGGCATAGAGACGGAATTATTTACTTTTCCCTGGGATATAGCGAAAGAAGAGTTTTTGGTCAATCTCAAAGAGATTTGCGCCAGAGATGATATACACGCTGTTTTGCCTTTTCTGCCCTTTCCTTTGCCGGACTATATGTCCTGGGAGAATGAGATAAGGGATATTATTCCCCCGGACAAAGATATTAACTGCGTATCTCCTGTAAGTGCCGGTAAACTGCAATTTAATGATTTTCGCGGTTTCATACCGGCGGCGGCGGAAGGTGTTATGGCGGTATTGAAACAGCAGGGCGTGAACATTGCCGGTCAAAAAGTTGCCATAATAAGCTCCCTCTCTGAGGTGGAAAAATCCCTATCTCTTTTGTTGCTGGCGGAAAATGCCATTGTGACACTGCTTCCTCCTCGTGCTGATACCTTCGCTGAGGTTTTGAAGTGCAGTGATATAATTATTGTAGCCGCTGGGGAACCATCTTACTTTATCGGCGAATATGTGACTTCTGGTCAGATGGTAATAGATTTGGGACTTCATAGAAATGAAAACAGTTATTGCGGTTATGTAGATATGACATCGGTGGAATCAGCAGCAGCATATCTTTTAACGTCTCCTGGCGGTATGGAGCTGATAATGCCAGCCGTGCTGCTGAGTCACGTGTTAAAAGCCTACAAGAATCTGGGATGAAAGGTGGTGCCGCCTTTGGCTAAATATAAATTAAAGAGACACTATGAACCTGATAAGATAAGGGGTAAAGAATTAGAGAAAGTTTCCGAGAGCCAGTGGTGGGCCATAGAGAAGGTAGCCGCTTATTTGGAGCATTCTCGTCTCAATGATTATGTAGCTTTAATAGAACGTCCTGGACGCTGGATGTGGGTTAACTTTGTAGCCGGTGTTACCAGGGGCGTTGGTATTGCCGTAGGTTTTACTCTTTTAGGTGCCGTAGCTGTTATTGTTTTACAGCAGATAGTTACGTTGAATTTGCCGGGAATCAGTGATTTTATCGCTGATATTTTAGATATGGTGGAACAAAGCCGCAGTTTAAGGCCGTAAGGGGAAACTATGATTTATATATTGATAATATTAGGCATAATATTGGCTGATCAGTTAAGCAAGTGGCTGATTGTTTCTAATTTGGCCTTAGGCCAGTCTATTCCTATTTTGGGAATATTTAAAATTACTTATGTACAGAATACTGGTGCTGCGTTTAGTATTTTAACAAACGGAACTTTCTTTCTTATAATTTTGACGGTAATTTTTTTAGCAGTGATAATTTATTGCTGGTCCAAACCTTTTATGGACAGATATAAATTAGCGGCGGCGGTTATAATAGGTGGTACTTTAGGAAATTTTATAGACCGTATATTTCGTGGTTACGTAGTTGATTTTTTTAATTTTACTTATTTCCCGGTATTTAATATAGCTGATATGGCTCTATGCTGTGGTGTAGGCTTGATTATATTACAGATTTTTTTGGACAAGGACGGCGGCGAAAATGGCGGTAGAGAAGCGGATAATAATTGAAAATGACGGCAGTCAGCGGCTTGACAAGTATTTGACCTCAGTTTTGCCGGATATTTCCCGGAGCCGTATAGCTTCCCTGATCAAGGATGGTCTGATCTTAGTTAATGGCAAGGCTGTTAAGGCTGGTTATTCTCTTTGCCGTGGTGATGAGATAGCTTTAGAGATCCCGGATGAAGAGCCTTTAAAGGTAGAAGCGCGTCCTATCCCTTTAGATATTGTTTATGAGGACAGTGATTTGCTTGTTGTCAATAAGCCCAGAGGTATGGTGGTACATCCGGCTCCCGGCAATGAGGATAATACTTTAGTTAACGCGCTTTTAGCCCATTGTCAGGATTTATCTGGCATAAATGGCGTACTGCGTCCAGGCATTGTGCACCGCATAGATAAAGATACCTCAGGACTTTTGCTGGTGGCGAAAAATGATTTTGCTCATGTTTCCTTAAGCGCTCAGCTCAAGGAACATTCTATTCATAGAGTGTATTCAGGGATTGTTGTAGGGGAGGTGCCGGAGCCAAAGGGGATAGTAGACTGCCCTTTAGGCCGTCATCCTGTTGACCGCAAAAAGAGGGCGGTAACAGAGAAAAATTCCAAGGCGGCGGTGACCCACTATCGGGTTATAAGCCGTTTTAAAGGCTATACCCTGATCGAGGCTAAACTGGAGACAGGAAGAACTCATCAAATAAGGGTGCATATGCAGTATTTAGGTTTTCCTCTTTTAGGTGATCCTCTTTATGGTAAAGGGGAGAAGAATCCCTGGCATTTGTCAGGCCAGGCCCTCCACGCCGGAGAGCTTGGTTTTGTACACCCCAGAACTAACCAATATATGGAATTTAAAGCTCCTCTTCCTGCTGATATGGAAAATATTTTACTGGATCTTGAGAAAACCCGTTGAAATATAGGTATGATTATGTTATTATAGGTTAAACACATTTGGTTTCCTTTAAAAGTGTCCCGTGAGGCACGAAGGCGGTATGTGGTTTTCTCTTGCTGTATTTTATGAGCTTATCCATGCCCTGTTCCTTGCGGAATGGGGCATTTTTTATGGAAAGGAAAGGAAAGGTCATGGTCAGGGAAAAAAAGTTTAAAGCTGAAGTAATGTCGGAAATGGATATCAAGCGGGCCCTTACCCGCATTGCCCATGAGATATTGGAAAAAAATGACGGCAGTGAGAATTTAGTTTTATTAGGCATTCGCACCAGAGGCGTTTTTTTAGCGGAACGTCTGCGTTCTATTATCAGCGAATTTGAACACCACGACGTAGAAGTTGGTATTTTGGATATTACTCTCTATCGTGACGATATAGCCGCCATGGGAGCGAACCCCATTGTTCGTGAAAGCCAGGTACCCTTTGATTTAACGGGCAAAAAAGTAGTTTTAATTGATGATGTTTTATATACGGGTCGTACTATCAGAGCCGCTTTAGACGCGGTATTTGACTTAGGACGACCCTCTTTTATTCGTTTAGGCGTCTTGGTGGACAGGGGTCACAGGGAACTGCCTATCCGCGCTGATTATGTGGGGAAAAATATTCCCACTTCTCATAATGAGACGGTAGAGGTGCGTCTCAGGGAACACGACGGCGAAGACAAAGTTCTCCTTGCCGAATATATAGATTAGGAGGAAGAAAAGATGGCATTGCCAAGTAAAGACTTGATAGATCTTGAGTTTCTTACCGCCGATGAGATTATGGAAATTTTAGAGACGGCTAAGCCTATGAAGGATGTTCTTAAACGGAAGATAAAAACGGTGCCAGCCTTAAGGGGCAAAACCGTAGCTACTCTTTTTTACGAGAATAGTACCAGGACAAGATTATCCTTTGAACTGGCGGCTAAATATCTTAGTGCTGGTACCTGTAATATTTCAGCCTCGGCCTCAAGTGTGGCTAAAGGTGAGAGTCTGCAGGATACAGGCAGGACTTTAGACGCCATGGGTACGGACATTATAATTATTCGCCATAATATGTCTGGTTCTCCTAAGTTATTAGGTGAGGCGGTAAAGGCTAGGGTAATCAATGCCGGCGATGGTACCCACGCCCATCCTACCCAGGCTTTGCTGGACCTGTTTACAATTCTGGAACGAAAAGGCCAGATAAAAGGCCAAACTGTAACTATATTAGGTGACATACTTCATAGCCGAGTTGCCCGTTCCAATATTTGGGGTTTAACAAAATTAGGAGCTAAAGTCCGGGTTTGCGGCCCTCCTACTTTAGTACCGAAGGAAGTGGAGAATATGGGGGCTAAGATCTATTATGATATAGATGAGGCTCTGGAAGGCTGTGATGTAATAAATGTATTGCGCATCCAGTTAGAGCGGCAGCAGAAAGGTCTTTTCCCTTCTATTGAGGAATATGCTAAATGTTATGCCATGACCGAGGAACGGCTCAAAAGAGCTAAAAGCGACTTGTTGGTTATGCATCCCGGTCCCATGAACAGAAATATTGAGATTCCCACGGCTGTAGCTGATTCCTGCCAGTGTTCTGTGGAAGAACAGGTGACAAACGGGGTAGCGTGCAGGATGTCTCTGTTGTATCTCATGTCGGGAGGTGCCGAAAATGAGTAAAATTTTGATTAAAGGCGGACGAGTAGTTGATCCCGGTTGTCAAAGGGATGAGATATGCGACCTTCTTCTCATTGATGATAAAATCGCTGAGGTAGGTCAGGATATAACTTGTCCTGAAGGCGGGGAGATAATAGACGCCGCAGGTAAAATAGTGGCTCCTGGTCTTATTGATATTCATTGTCATTTAAGGGAACCGGGTCAGGAACGGAAGGAAACCATTGCCACTGGTACACATGCCGCTGCGGCTGGCGGCTTTACCAGGATATTGCCTATGCCTAATACTAAACCTGTAGCTGATAATCCGGCGGCCATAAACTATGTGCGTGACAGGGCGGAAAAAGAAGGTTTAGTCCATGTTCATCCTATTGGCGCCATAACTAAAGGCAGTGAAGGCAAGGAATTATCGGAGATGTCCTTTATGGCAGACGCCGGCGCTGTGGCCTTTTCCGACGACGGCCGGCCGGTTAGCAATAGTCGTCTCATGCGTTTAGCTCTGGAATATAGTTTGATATTTAATCTGCCTATAGTTGCTCATGAGGAAGATCTTGAATTAGTGGATGACGGCGATATGAATGAAGGTTACTATTCCACGATTTTAGGTTTGCGCGGTATACCACGAGCCGCGGAAGAGACAATGATAGCCAGAGATATTATTTTAGCCCGTCTTACCGGCGCTCATCTCCATATCGCTCATGTAAGTACCGCTAATGGCGTGGAAATGGTGAGAAAGGCCAAAAGGGAAGGCCTAAAGGTAACGGCAGAGGTTACACCTCATCATCTTACTTTAACTGACGCGGCGGTTAAGACCTATGATACTAATACCAAGGTCAATCCTCCCCTGAGAGAGGAAAGTGATATAGAAGCTCTTATAGAGGGCTTAAAGGAAGGTGTCATTGATTGTATCGCTACGGATCATGCTCCTCATACCATTGAGGATAAGGTTATTGAGTATCATTTTGCCGCCAACGGTATCAGTGGTTTTGAAACAGCTTTGCCTGTCTTGTGGACATATTTAGTAGACCGAGGTAAACTCACGGCGGCTGAGCTAATTAGAGCTATGAGTTATGCTCCCTCCCAGGTCATGAATTTACCCGGTGGCTCTTTAGCTCCTGGTGAGGTAGCCGATATTGTGGTGATTGATCCAGGGCTGGAAAAAGCAGTAGATAAAAGCAAGTTTTACTCCAAGGGTAAGAATACTCCCTATGAGGGTCAGGTTCTTAAGGGCTGGCCAGTTTTTACAATCGTAAATGGTAAAGTTGTGATGGAACAAGGTGTGGTAAAGGAGGGATAACGTGTTAGAAACCGGTATTGTTTTAAATAATGAGAAAGTAGGCCGTGATATCTGGCGGATGGAAATAGAAGCTCCGGCCATAGCGCAGGCGGCTAAAATCGGCCAGTTTGTCAACGTACGGGTCAATGATACTATAGAGCCTTTACTGCGCCGGCCCATAAGTCTCCACGGTATAGATCCGGAGCGGGGCAAGATAGCTTTCCTCTACTTGGTAGTGGGAAAAGGCACGGAAATGATGACAAAAATGGCGCCTCGTGATGATATAAATTTAGTAGGTCCTTTGGGTCATGGTTTTAACGCGGATTTTAATGGTAATAAGGCCTTGGTAATTGGTGGTGGCATCGGTTCCGCGCCTCTTTATCCTTTGCTCCAGGCTTTGCTCAAGAAGGGTAAAAAGCCCACCCTGCTTCTGGGGGCTGCTGATATCTGGAGCATTGTAGGCTTATCTCTCTATGATGAATTAGATATAGATATAGCCGTAGCTACTGATGACGGCTCTGTAGGGGAGAAGGGCTATGTTACTGATATGGCCAAAAGGGAATTGGCCAGCGGCAAATACGATTATATTTATGCTTGCGGACCTTTGCCCATGCTTAAGGTTGTTGAAGAACTGAGTGCTGAATACGGTGTGCCTGGTGAAATATCTACAGAAGCTCATATGGGCTGCGGTTTAGGTATTTGTTTATCCTGTACAGCCAAGGGTAAAGACGGTAAAAACCGTAAAGTGTGTCAGGATGGTCCTGTGTTCAGATTGGGGGAATTGAGTTATGACTAAGGTTAATACCGAGGTAGCCATTGGCTCCCTGAGAATGAAAAATCCAGTAACAACTGGTTCCGGTACCTTTGGTTCCGGCTGGGAGATGCGGGAATATGTTGATCTTAAAGAATTAGGAGCTATAACTGTGAAAGGCACCACCTTAGAACCGCGTCCCGGCAACTCCATGCCACGTATTGCCGAGACACCTGCCGGTATTCTTAACTCCATTGGTTTGGAAAACCCTGGTGTAGAGGTTTTTATCAGTGAGATATTGCCAAAGGTAGCGGTTTTTTCTACACCGATCATCGTTAATATTGCTGGGAGCACAGTGGATGACTATGGTGAGATAGCCGGTATATTAGATAAGGAAAAGGATGTAGCCGCCTTAGAAATCAATATTTCCTGTCCCAATGTAAAAAATGGCGGCATGGCTTTTGGCACCGATCCTGACACTGCTTTCGCGGCCATAAATAATGTGCGGAAAAATACAGATAAACCGATAATAGCGAAGCTGTCACCTAATGTTACTGATATAGTCGCCATGGCCAAAGTGGCACAAAAGGCCGGTGCCGATGGTTTGTCTCTGATCAATACTCTTTTAGGCATGGCCATAGACATTAAGGCGAAAAAACCTTTTTTAGGCAATGTAATGGGGGGCCTTTCCGGTCCAGCCATAAAACCCGTGGCGCTGCGCATGGTCTATCAAGTTTCCCAGGCTGTGGATTTACCCATCATAGGTCAGGGTGGCATTTGTAATTGGCAGGACGCTATAGAATTTATCTTGGCGGGAGCATCGGCGGTGTCGGTAGGTACCGGTAACTTCCTGGAGCCTGATGCTACTATGAAGGTGGCTCATGGTATTGAGAAGTATTTAGTTGATAACGGCTATAATGATATAAAAGATATAACTGGGTTAGCCTGGAAAGGAGCTAAATGATGAAGGATAAAATAATCGTTGCTTTAGATGTCCCCACTAAGGAGGAAGCGCTGGAGATCGTATATGAATTAGGCGATTCGGTAGGAGCGTATAAAATAGGTATGCAGCTCTATAATGCCTGCGGTCCTGATATTTTACGGGAAGTTTACAAGTTAGGCGGTAAGGTATTTTTAGACTTAAAATTTCATGATATTCCCAATACTGTGGCTTCAGCCAGCCGGGTAGTGGCTGATTTAGGTGTATTTATGTTTAATGTCCATGCTTCCGGTGGTTATACCATGATGAGTGAAGCAGCCAAAGCTTTAAAGGAAGAGGCAGAAAAATTGGGGGTAGAGAAGCCCTTACTTATAGCTGTTACAGTTCTTACCAGCATGGGTCAGGAGGAATTGAAAAATGAGGTTGGCGTGGAGAGAGAAATTGGTGAGCAGGTAGTATCTCTGGCTAAGTTAGCGCAGAAAGCTGGTATGGACGGAGTTGTGGCATCACCTTTAGAAATCAAGATGATCAGAGAGGCCTGCGGCGATGATTTTCTTATTGTGACTCCTGGTATACGTCCTCGGGACGCTGGTTCCGACGATCAGAAACGCATAAAGACTCCCGGTGAGGCTGTAGCTGATGGCGCTGATTATTTGGTAATTGGCCGTCCCATTACTAAAGCTGCTGACAGGTCTCAAGCGGTAAAGGCTATTGTAGCTGACATTGAGAACAGCTTAAAATAAAATTAAGGAGATTTTATCATGGAACAAAAAGAAATTTTACAGATTTTTAAAGATTCTGGTGCGCTTTTAGAAGGTCATTTTCTTTTGACCTCAGGCCGTCATTCAGACAAGTATATGCAGTGCGCTCAGGTGCTCCGCTTTCCTGATTATACGGAAAAACTTTGTAAGATCATAGCTGACGAGTACAAAGATGCTGGTGTGGAATTGGTAGTTGGACCGGCCATGGGCGGTATTTTAGTGGCTTATGAGGTAGCTCGTCAATTAGGTGTACCTAATATTTTTGCTGAACGTGAAAACGGCAAGATGACTTTACGCCGGAATTTTTCTATTGAAAAGGGACAAAAGGTTTTGGTGGTAGAGGATGTGGTCACCACTGGCGGTTCTGTTATGGAAGTGATAGATATAGTTAAGGAACAAGGCGGTGAGGTTGTAGGTGCTGGTGTATTAGTTGACCGCAGTAATGGTACTGTGGATTTGGGTGTAAAGTTATGTCCCGTTCTTTCTATGGAAGTGGTAAGTTATGAAGCTGACCAGTGTCCTTTATGTAAAGCTGGTGTCGGCGAACCCTATAAACCTGGCAGCCGCAAATAAGACAGTGGTAGTAAATTCTTATCACTTTAGGTGGAAATTTAGAATTATCAGTGAATTTGAACCAACTAAAAAGGACACAGCGATTTCCCCGCCTCCTAATAAGAAAACATGAGCAAGTCCAGTAAAATCAATGTTTTCAGAGGCAAGGAACACGATGTGAAGTCAAAAAT
>CAWVFN010000008.1:0-24644 GCA_963928475.1 Bacillota bacterium | reverse complement strand
AATGGGAACAGCAGCAATGGGGACGGTGTATACAGAAGAAGCCGGGCCTTGAGCGACAGCTGGATAAAAGGCTATTGTCTGCCGGATTATAAAGACGCGGGCCTGTCCGGCCTGCTTACTTTGGAGGAAGAAGAAGTGGAAATTAAGACAATTCAGGTTAAGGACTTAAGCAACGGGGAAATGATACCCGTACAGGCAACCAACGTAGAGGGCAATAACTATGCAAAGCTGCGTGATATGGAGAAGCTTGTGGAAGGCGTACAAATTGGCTGGGATGGCAAGAATCCCACGATTGAGAAAAAGTGATTAGTTTAGTAGGCGGCTTTTTATAGAAATCCATACATAAAAAGCCGCTCTTTTTTGTGTACAGTAGAAAAAATTTTCAACAATATTCGTTAGTTTTTCGCAATTTTAGAAAAGAAAAACAAAAAGAAAAACATCAGCTATCTTATTAGATAACTGATGTTTTGTGGTGCGCCCAGCAGGACTCGAACCTGCGACCTTTTGGTTCGTAGCCAAACACTCTATCCAGCTGAGCTATGAGCGCATGTCACTTTTATGATGGAGAAGGCTAGGCTCTCTCAACATAAAAATGCTGGCGGAGAGCAAGGGATTCGAACCCTCGATACAGGTTTTAGCCCGTATACTCGCTTAGCAGGCGAGCGCCTTCGACCGACTCGGCCAACTCTCCATCTTCTATTCTGGGTTTTGTGGCGGAGAGGGTGGGATTCGAACCCACGGAACCCGCGAAGGTTCAACGGTTTTCAAGACCGCCTCCTTAAACCACTCGGACACCCCTCCGAGTTACCTTATGCAAAGGTACTTACTTACTATATCAAATCGCGTTGGCTATGTCAAGATTTTCTTGCATTTTTTCTTTTACTATGCTATAATGCTTGTGAATTTTATAGGAAAACAGTCAAAATACGGCACGGGAAGTTTCTACAGAGAATCGGCAGCGCTGGAAACCGATGAAAAATCCCACCTTTCCACTTGACACCAAACATGGTAAAACGTTTTCCGGGCCTATCGCCTTGAAAGATTTGAGTGGGCTTGCGCCGCAGGCCAATTAGGGTGGCAACACGGAATCTCCGTCCCTTGTGGGTACGGGGGTTTTTTGCTATAAGGAGGAAAATAAATGCTCGATATTAAATTTGTGCGGAAAAATCCTGAAATTGTTAAAGACGCACTGAGAAAACGCCATGTCAATATTAAATTAGATAGCTTCCTGGCTCTCGATGAAAAACGGCGCCGTAATTTAGCCGCTTTGGAAGAAATGAAAGCTAAAAGTAATAAAGTCTCCCAGGAAGTAGGACATAGAAAAAAAGCCGGCCAGGACGCCTCGGATTTAATGGTGGAAATGAAAGAACTAAAAAGCCAAGTCAAAACAGGTGAAGAGGAACTGCGGCAAATTGAGGCTGATCTTAACCGGGAAATTATGTTTATTCCCAATATCCCCCATGAATCCGTACCTGAAGGCAATGACGACAGCGATAATCTGGAAATGAGACGCTGGGGTACACCTAAAACCTTCGATTTCGAACCTAAACCCCACTGGGAGCTGGGAGAAAACCTCAATATCCTGGATTTTCAGCGCGGCGCTAAAGTCACCGGCGCCAGATTTACCTTCTACCGAGGCTTAGGCGCTAAACTGGAAAGAGCTCTCATCAGCTTCTTCCTGGACGTGCATACCACCGAACATGGCTATGAGGAACTCTTCCCGCCCTTTATCGCCAATAGCCAAAGCCTTACCGGTACAGGACAACTGCCAAAATTCGCCGAGGATATGTTCCGCCTGGAAGGTACTGACTATTACCTCATTCCCACTGCCGAAGTGCCGGTTACCAACTTCTTCAGGGATGAAATTTTAGACGGCGCTGACCTGCCTAAATATATGACCGCCTACAGCGCCTGCTTTAGAGCGGAAGCCGGAGCCGCCGGACGGGATACCAGAGGACTTATACGACAGCATCAGTTCAATAAAGTGGAACTGGTCAAGTTTGTGAAACCTGAGGATTCCTACGAGGAATTGGAAAAACTTACCGCTAACGCTGAACATATCCTCCAACTCCTGGAATTGCCCTATAGAGTCGTGACACTATCCTCCGGCGATCTGGGCTTCTCCGCCGCTAAAACCTATGACCTGGAAGTGTGGCTCCCCAGCTTTAACTGCTATCGGGAAATCTCCTCCTGCAGCAACTTCGAGGACTTCCAGGCCCGCAGAGGCAATATTCGCTTCAGAAGAGATAATAAATCAAAACCAGAATTTCTCCATACCTTAAACGGCAGCGGCGTTGCCGTAGGACGTACTGTAGCCGCTATTTTGGAAAACTATCAGGAAGCTGACGGCAGAGTTAAAATCCCAGAAGTACTCCGGCCCTATATGGGAGGACTGACATATATAGAATAAGAAAGCAAAAGAGGCGGTTCCCGCCTCTTTTTTTTAATAAATTATAAATTATTCTTGACAAAGAAAAAATCTTGTGGTATATTTTGGTTAGTTAAGACTAACCAAAAAGGGAAGGGTTTTTACTGATTTGCTTAAAAAGCTTTGGTTGGAACAAGGGCTTTGTTAAAAAGCTTTGGTTGGAACAAGGGCTTTGTTAGAAAACTTTGGTTGGAATAAAGGCTATATTTTAGATTAACTGCTGTGGCAGGCATTGATTAGCATAATGTGCCTTATTTTTTACTAAATGAGTTAGTAATGACTAACTTAAAGGAGGGTGAACCTTGTTAGATACTTATTTAATTCAATATTCAGCTCCTACTTTGGCTTCTCTGAAAACAGCCAGCTTATTTAGTTATAAATTTACTTCTCCCCAGGCTTTAAAAGGGGAAGTCAGCACCTGGAACGAAAAATTGGCGCCTAAAGGCGTAAATATTAGAATACTGCGTCAAGGAGAGAGCCGGGCCCTTATTTATGTTTATCGCCGGGCAAAGCTTCAGGCGGATCTGAACAGAGAGGAAAATCTGAGGCTTTTACAGGATTTCGGCTATAAAAACGGAGATATCAACTACGCTTTGGCACGGCTGCGGCAAAGATTAAAGAAAACCGAAGATTTTCCTCATGAGATAGGACTCTTTTTAGGCTATCCTCTCTGTGATGTAGTAGGTTTTATTAAGAATAAAGGCAAGGACTTTAAGTGCAGCGGCTGCTGGAAGGTTTATGGCGATCCCGAGGAAACTCAGGCTCTTTTCAGCCAATACCGCCGCTGCCGGGATTGCTATTTAGCAATGTACCAGCAGGGAAAAACACTTTTGCAGCTTACTGTAGCTGCTTAAAATAAGAAAAGCGAGGTGTTTATATGGGCAAAATAGCCGTGGTATATTGGAGCGGTACCGGTAATACCGAAGCCATGGCCAATAAGGTGGCGGCAGGAGCCAAAGCTAAAGGAGCTGAAGTTAAGGTCTTTATGGCCGGAGATTTCTCAGCAGAACTAATGGATGATTTCGACGCCGTGGCTTTCGGCTGTCCCTCTATGGGTGAGGAACAACTGGAAGAAACAGAGTTTGAACCCATGTTTAACAATTGTATACCTAAATTAGCAGGGAAAAGAATAGCACTATTCGGCTCCTACGGCTGGGGCGATGGAGAATGGATGGAAACCTGGGAAAGCCTCTGCCGGGAAAAAGGAGCCGTCTTGGCGGGGGACAGCGTCATCTGCGTTGAGGATCCCGATCAGGAAGGGGAAAACGCCTGCCGGGAATTAGGGGAAATTATCGCCTCTTAAAAACCTTTAACCGGTAAGATTTTGCTTACTGCAAAAAGGAATTTTACAGTTTTACCTAAAAAAACAGACAGTCTCTGGCTTTGCCGCCGCTGTCTGTTTTTTTGTATAATATATATGAAGTTTTTTTATTTAAGTGTTGACAATATTTAAGATAAGGTATAGAATATCTAAAAGTAAGATGAATGGTTAGGCAAAAGCCGGTGTCAATTAATTGACGCCTTTTTTATTTCTATTCCTGGAGGCGAAAAATATGGATGAGAATACTGGCAGCCTTAAATCGCGGGATATGAGCGCTGCCTTGAAAGAAAATAAAATGGGAGTTATGCCCGTAAATAAACTCTTGATTACTATGTCTTTGCCCATGATGACTTCTATGCTGATCCAAGCGCTTTATAATATTGTGGACAGCATTTTTGTGGCCCGTATTAGTGAAGACGCCCTTTCCGCCGTTTCTTTGGCTTTTCCCGTCCAGAACCTGATGATTTCCCTGGCAGTAGGTACCGCCGTAGGTATTAACGCGCTTCTCTCCCGTAGTTTGGGAGAAAAAGATCAGGAAAAAGTCAATAAAGCCGCAGTTAACGGCATATTCCTTGAACTCATAAGCTATGTGGCCGTGGCTCTGCTGGGACTTTTCGGCTCACACTTTTTCTTTAGCGTGCAAACCGATATCCAAACCATTGTGGAACAGGGAACTATCTATCTCACCATTGTTACCGTGGGTTCCTTCTGCGTATTTATGGAGGTCACCTTTGAAAGGCTGCTCCAGTCTACCGGGAAAACCTTCTATACCATGATAACCCAGGGCTTAGGCGCTATTATCAATATAATACTTGACCCTATTTTGATCTTCGGCCTCTTTGGACTCCCAGCAATGGGTGTAGCCGGCGCCGCCGTGGCCACGGTTATTGGTCAATTTGTGGCCATGTGTCTGGCCTATCATTTTAACAGAACCAGAAATCCAGAGGTTCAGATTAAATTTAAGGGCTTTAGACCAGAAGGCTGGATTATACGCCGTATTTATGCTATTGGCGTGCCTTCCATCGTTATGGCCTCTGTTTCCTCTGTTATGACCTTCTGCCTCAATAAAATACTGCTTTCCTTCTCATCCACCGCCGTGGCTGTTTTCGGCGTTTATTTCCGGCTGCAAAGCTTCGTTATGATGCCGGTATTCGGCCTTAATAACGGTATGGTGCCTATTGTGGCTTATAACTACGGAGCCGCTAAACGCGACAGAATCGTGAAAACTATTAAGCTCAGCATCGTCTACGCCGTCTGCCTGATGCTTATCGGCCTGGCTTGCTTCATGATCTTCGCTAAATACCTCCTCTTAGCCTTTGACGCCTCTGAAAGTATGCTGGCTATGGGGGTACCGGCTCTCCGCATTATCTCCCTGAGCTTTATTTTCGCCGGATTCTGTATTATTTCTTCTTCCGTATTCCAAGCTATGGGCAACGGTATCTTAAGCCTCTTGGTCTCAGTAGGACGTCAGCTCTTTGTCTTGGTGCCGGTGGCCTTCATTCTCTCCCGCTTTATCGGCATTAACGGCGTGTGGCTGGCCTTCCCCATCGCTGAAATCGCCTCGCTGATACTTTGCAGCTTCTTTATGCGCCACGTCTATCTGACAAAAATAAAGCCCCTGTAAAATTAATGGTTAAAATAAAAACGGAACCTATTGGTTCCGTTTTTTTATGCCGTGATTATTGTACCGCTCTGGCCCGATAAAGCCTCCGGCGCCCGCTCTAATGAGGCTATTACCGCACGGCGGTTCGGACCGCTCTCAGCAAAAGCAATGGCCGCCTCTACCTTCGGCAGCATACTGCCGGGAGCAAAATGTCCCGCCTTTATATATTCTCTGGCCTCTGCCACTGTCATGGCGTCTAAAGCCTGTTCTGACTCAGTACCATAATTGATGGATACTTTATCCACGGCAGTAAGAATGAAAAGATATTGAGCCTCTACTAATTCTCCTAATTTCGCCGCGGCAAAATCCTTGTCAATTACTGCGGATACACCTTGGTATTTATCTGCTCCCTGACGTATAACAGGTATACCGCCGCCGCCGCAGGCTATAACCACAAATTCATGATCCAAAAGATTGAGAATGGATTCCTTCTCTATAATAGTCTGGGGCTTGGGAGAGGGGACTAAACGACGATAACCCCGGCCAGCATCCTCCTTAAATTTTAAGCTGGGGTCCGCAGCCATGATACTCTCCGCCTCCTCCTTGCTGTACCAAAAACCAATGGGTTTATTAGGATCAGCAAAAGCTGGATCATCTTTATCTACTACCACCTGAGTTATTATGGTCGCTACGTGCCAGGGCATCTCCTGCCGCCGCAATTCCTCCCGCAAAGCCTTCTGTAAATGATAGCCTATATAACCTTGGCTCATGCTGGTACATTCAGGCAACTCCATGGCGGGGATTTTTTCTCCGCTTTTATTGCCCCAGTCAAAGGCGTTTTTTATCATGCCTACCTGAGGACCATTGCCGTGGGTAAGCAATATCTCATAACCCTGAGAAATCAAACCTACCAGTGCCGGTGCCGCGGCTTTGAGTCTCTTTTGCTGCTCAACACTGTCATTGCCTAAAGCGTTGCCCCCTAAGGCTATGACAATTCGGGGATCTTTCATCTTCCTGCTCCTTTCCGGCACCGCCTTTATCATTGGGCCTTAGGTATCTGCTGGGTAATGCAATGTATATTGCCGCCGCCTAATAATATCTCCCTGGCGTAAATACCAATGACCTCACGCTCAGGATAAAGTTTCTTTAACAACTCAGCGGCTTTATCATCGTTGGCATCATTAAAACGAGGATAAACTACCCCATTATTGCAAAAATAAAAATTAACATAGGACGCCGCTAAACGATCTCCCTCCATGCGGGGGAGTGTGCCATTTACCGCGTCTACTCCCTGGCTTTCCTCGGCAGAGATCAAAACAGGCTTGGGTAAAAGCATCTTATGTATCTTTAGCTTGCGGCCCTTGGCGTCGGTGGCTTTTTCCAATATTCTGAGATTTTCCTGGGATATCTCGTATTGCGGATCATTCTCATCCTCGGTCCAGGCTAATATCACCTCACCGGGAGCGGCAAAACAACAAATGTTATCTACATGACCATTGGTCTCGTCATTATAAATACCGCGCTTTAACCAGATTACCTTCTCGCCTCCTAATTGGTGACAAAGAACCTGCTCAATCTCTTTCTTGGACATGTGAGGATTGCGGCCGGGACTAAGAAGACATTCCTCTGTGGTCAAAATTGTGCCCTGGCCGTCACTGTGAATACTGCCGCCTTCTAAAATAAAATTGTCAACATTAAAAATATCTAACCTCTCAGCCTCGCAAAATTTTCTCGCTAAAGCATCATCCTTGTCCCAGGGGAAATAAAGACCATCTACTAAACCTCCCCAGGCATTGAAGCCCCAGTTGATACCACGGACCTCTGTGCCGTCTGTGACAAAAGTAGGACCGCAGTCACGGGCCCAAGCGTCATCGTTGGCAATCTCTATTACCCTTACCTTCTCCGGCAGCATATGACGGGCGTTTTCATACTGATCAGTATTAACGGCTACCGTTACCTCTTCATGTTCCGCTATGGCCGCTGCTACCTCCACAAATACCTTCTGAGCCGGCTTGCCCCCTAAACGCCAGTTGTCTGGACGCTGAGGCCAAATTATAAGGGTGCCCTGATGTTCCTCAAATTCTCCCGGCATGCGAAAACCCTGATTCTTGGGAATGGTGTTGTATACTTTCATAGTCGTCTCCTTTACTCTTTCTTCTCCGGCTCACCGCCGGCTTTACTCTTCTTTACACTTTGCGCCGCAATAATCTCACCTATAATCAAAGCTATTACCGTACCGGCTAAAATAGGCAGTTTTAAGCTTAATTCTTCCTGGGAGGTGCTTAAAGGAACAGCACTCATCACCGTGGCAATAAGCAATATGACAAAAGGAACCCAGGTCATCAGATTTAAACGCAGAGACCCGCCCTTTACCTTAAAGGGACGCTCTTTTTCAGGATCCATTTTCCGCAGCTTTAAGAAGGCCGGGAAAATCAGGAGATAAGAAAGAAGCAGAGTTATCATGTTTAAGGAAAAGAAGCTCCAAAATAGATCCTCACTGGGAATAAGCGGCGCCGCTAAGACCATTACACTGGCTATGACACCATTCATGATGTTGGCGCCTAAAGGCATCTGATTCTTCTTGTTTACCGAAGCGAAAACTTTAGGTAAACTCTTATCCTCCGCCGCGTATTGGGCTACATAGTTTACGCCTAAAGACCATGATATGGGATTGGCAATAATCGTATATAAAAATACAAGACCAAAAATAAGCAGTATAATACCGGAAGATTGATTGGTGAGCATGATGAAACTCTCTATAAGACCATTGGAGGTGGTAAGATCCTCACGGGGAATGGCTACGCTGATGCCAAAGGCTGTGAGCAGATAAAAACCTGCTATGAGTATACCACCGATGATAATCGCCTTGGGAATGTCACGAGAAGGATTCTTCATCTGATTGGCAAAGGTGGTTACTACCTCAAAACCCATGAAATTAAAGAGTATTACCGCGATAAAGGATAAACCTGTTATATCAAAGGAAGGTAAAAGGGATGCCGCGGTAAATTCATTGGCTACACCCTTGGTTAACGCTACATAAATACCTAAAATTCCTAAAAGCAACATGATGCCGGCTTTGAAAAAAGCAGCTATGTTGATTATCCATTTGCTCTCGGAAATAGGATAAAAACTTACGCCTACTACTAACCAAATATAAATCAGCTGAAGAATTATTACCCAAAACATCGATATCTCCCAACCGGTGATTTGCAGTAAAATATCGGTGAAAAGCACCGCCAAGGAACCCATCCATAAAGGAAAATTTATGTAATAGTACCAGGCTACCCTGGAACCCCAGCGCTGACCATAGCTCCTTTTTACCCAGTCGTAAATACCACCCTCATCTTCATAGGCCGTACCTAATTCCGCGGATATTAATCCATAAGGCAGGAAAAAACCTACCAATAATACAATCCACCAGAAAAACTGAGCATTGCCAATTACCGCCGCCGGTGCCGCGCTCTCTACTACCAGAACTACACAGACAGCAGCCAGTATGGCGTCAAAAAGACGAAATTCTTTCTTCTTCGTCATGGCTTGCCTCCTTAGAAAATCTCCGCTAAGATAGACTCGACCTTGCGGCGGGACGCTGCTGTGGCATAATCCCTCTCAACATCGGGACCAAGTAAATATACTAAAATGGCACGCATGGCCGTAAGACGATTTTCAGCCTGATCAAAGGCAATAGAATGGGGCCCGTCCAAAACCGCGTCAGTCACTTCCTCACCACGGGATGCCGGCAGACAATGCATGAATTTTACATTGGCTTTGGCTAAAGACAACATCTCCGGCGTTACCTGATATTTCGGCATGAAAATAGCTAAACGCTCTTCCTTGGATAACTCGGCATTGTAAAGTCCGTACCAAACATCTGTGTAAACAAAATCCGCTTCCGACATGGCCTCACCCACATCTTCCGTTGTACTAAAAGAACCACCTGACTCCTTGGCGTTGGCCCGCGCCATATCCTGAAACTCTTTGCCCAGCTGATGGCTGCCAGGACCAAAATGAGTAAAATGCATACCCATCTTTGTGGCAATCATCGCCGTGGAGGCGCAAACCTGAGTGGCGTCTCCTACAAAGGTGATCTTTAAATCATTGAATTTCGCGTTCTGAGGCTTGTGCTCAAAAATAGTGGTAATGTCACCTATCTCCTGAGTGGGATGATTATAATCTGACATTCCGTTGATAACCGGGATCTCTGCGTGACGGGCTAAATTGGCTACCGTCTCATGAGCGTCTACCCTGGCCATGATGATATCTACTAAACGAGATAAAACACGAGCTGTATCCTCCATGGTTTCATGACCGCCTAACTGAATCTGACCCGGCGCTAAATATTGGGCGTGACCGCCTAACTGGGTCATGGCTGTCTCAAAGGATACACGAGTCCTGGTGGAACTCTGCTCAAAAATCATGCCTAATGTCTTATGCCGCAACAACTGAGGATAATAACCATCTTTAATCGCTTTCTTTAAAGTCACGCCTAAGTGAATAAGCTTTAAAATATCCTGCTTGGAATATGCTTCCGTAGTTACTAAATCTTTTTGTGTCATAAGGGACCTCCAATTTTCTTTTGGTTATTATTCCCTCTAAACTACGGATTATGTTAATGCCTCTTTGGAATTTTATGACAAAAAAATATGCCCTTATGGGGGTTGTGACACAAATCTTTTTATGATACACTTGCACCATAGTAAAAGTACACATGAAGTGTGCGTTAAAAGCAAACCCGGGAAAACTTAAAAATCAACATTTCGGAGCATGGAGGTCCCTGTAGGGGATCTTTTTTTTATCGGCAGAAAAATAGAAGGAGAATAATAGGAGGAGAATAATGAAAAAACATTTGTTCTTTATTTTGTGCTGTTTCTGCGCTGCCTTTATCTTCACCGCCTGCGGCAGTGACAAGGATAATGACGCAAACACAACTACTGGGGAAAATGACGGCACTACCGTTACTATAGCTATGAATATGGGTTCTGAACCTGCTACCGGCTTTGACCCCGCAGCTAACTGGGGCTGCGCTGAACATTGCCATGAACCCCTGATCCAAAGCACTTTAGTGGCTACTGACTCGGAGATGAATATTGTCAATGATCTGGCAACAGAATACGGCGTCAGCGATGACGGCCTCACCTGGACCTTTAAGATCAGAGATGATGTGAAATTTACCGACGGCGAAAATCTTACCGCCAAGGATGTGGCTTTTACCTTCAATACCATTAAAAATTCGGAAAATTCTGAACTGGATCTATCCATGCTGGAAGAAGCCGCGGCCCTTGATGATACTACTGTGGAATTAAAATTGAATAAACCCTTTAACGCCTTCCTCTACTCTGTGGCTGTTATAGGTATAATTCCAGAACACTGCTATGATCCCGCTGTCTATCCGGAAAACCCCATTGGCTCCGGCCGCTATAAACTGGTTCAATGGGATAAGGGACAGCAAATAATTTTAGAAGCTAATCCCGACTATTACGGCGAGGCGCCAACTATGAAAAAAGTCATCGTTCTCTTTATGGAAGAGGATGCCGCCCTGGCAGCAGTGAAAAAAGGCGAAGTGGATATCGCCTATACCTCGGCAGTCTACAGCCAGGAAACCGTGGCAGGCTATAATCTTTTGTCTCTCAAATCCGTGGACAGCAGAGGTATCTCCCTGCCTACCCAAAAATCCGGCAGTGTGAAAGAGGAAAACGGCGTGTCCTATCCTGTCGGCAACGATGTTACCTCTGATCTCGCTATCCGCCAGGCCATGAACTATGCCGTGGATCGAGACGCTATGATCGATAATGTCTTAAACGGCTACGGCACCGTGGCCTATACCGTCGCCGACGGTATGCCCTGGGCTTCACCGGATATGCAAGTTGAAACTGATGTGGAAAAAGCTAAACAAATCCTGGCCGACGGCGGCTGGATAGATGAGGACGGCGACGGTATCCTGGAAAAGGATGGTCTAAAGGCCGAAGTGACCCTCTACTACAGCGCCGATGACTCAGTACGACAGGCACTGGCTGCGGATTTCGCTAATCAAATGCAGAACATTGGTATCAGCGTCAATTATCAAGGCGCCAGCTGGGACGATATTTATCCACACCAGTATTCCGATTTGGTCCTCTGGGGCTGGGGCTCTAACTCGCCAGCGGAAATGTATAACCTCTATTACAGCAAAGGCTGGGGTAACTATCCCTGCTGGTACAGTGACACGGTAGACGAATATTTAGACGCCGCCTTAGCAACGCCTACTATCGAGGAATCCTACGAGTACTGGCATAAAGCACAGTGGGACGGCACCACCGGTGAGGCTCCTCAGGCTATGGCTACCTGGGTCTGGTTCGCCAATATCGATCACCTCTACTTCGCCAGAGATGGATTGGATACCGGCGCACAAAAACTCCATCCCCACGGCCATGGCTGGTCCTTAGTGAATAACGTGGATAAATGGACCTGGCAGTGATTATACTCTTGACAGCGGCTTCCCTTTAACATTTAAAAGCCGCGGGGAAAATATAATATAAAGGGGAGATAATACTAAACCCGGCCCTTGCCTCTTCGGCGCCGGGTTTAGAGCCGCTTTGCTCTAACCGTGACTTTGGCTCCAAGAAATATGATACCAGTAATAAAAACTTTTGCGGAGCCTGACCAGATGAAAAATACTTTACAGAAAGAAGTCGTAATCATGGATGTAAAATATTTATTGGGTTTCACCGGCAAAAATATCATAAAGGCTCTGACACTCCTTATCGGCGTCAGTATTATTGCCTTTACCCTGGTATCTCTCTCACCTATTGATCCTGTGCAAATGAATGTGGGCTCTACCGCCTACAGCACCATGAGTCCGGAAAAAAAAGCTCAGCTGGAATCGTACTGGGGCGTGGATACACCGCCGGTGGAACGCTATCTCAACTGGGCCTCAGACTTCATTACCGGCGATATGGGCGTTTCCCTTAAATATAACCGCCCCGTTGCCGAGGTGATAGGACAAAAATTCTTTAATTCCATCATCCTTATGGCTGTGGCTTGGGTTTTATCAGGACTTTTAGGCTTTATTCTCGGGATTATCGCCGGCGTCTACCGAGGGCGCTGGCCCGATAAGCTGATCAAAGGCTATGCCTTAACTCTGGCCAGTACACCTACCTTCTGGTTCGCCCTTATTATGCTTATGGTTTTTTCCGTCTGGCTGGGCTGGTTCCCCTTCGGTATGAGCGTGCCTATCGGCGTCAGCGCTGATGAGGTCACTATCTTAGACAGCCTCAAACATCTTATACTGCCGGCTATTACCCTGAGTATAGTCGGAGTGGCTAATATAACCCTCCATACCAGAGAAAAAATGATCGATATTATGGAAAGCGATTACTTCCTCTATGCCAGAGCCAGAGGTGAGAAAAAATGGGATATCGTTAAACATCACGGACTTCGCAATATCCTTTTGCCTGGCATAACTTTGCAATTCGCCGCTATCAGCGAGATCTTCGGCGGTTCCGTTCTGGTAGAACAGGTGTTCTCCTATCCTGGCTTGGGCCAGGCCGCCGTTGACGCCGGACTCGGCGGCGATGTGGCTCTGCTTTTAGGCATCGCCGTGGTCAGCGCCGCTTTAGTCTTTACCGGCAATCTTATCGCCAATATTCTCTATGGGGTCGTAGATCCCAGGATAAGGAGGGGACAGTTAAATGGATAACAGCAATGCTCTGCCAGTTCTGGCTCAGGCTAAACGACCTCGCTTTAATCAGCGTAAAAAAACTATCTTCCTCTTTAGCTTCGCCGTCATCTTCCTTGTCGTTATTACACTGGCAGGACTCTGCCTCAGTGAAGCCTCTATGGTGACGGATTTCAGTCAGAAAAATCAGGCTCCCAGCCTCACTCATATCTTCGGCACCGACAGAATGGGACACGATATGTTCGCCCGTACTGTTAAAGGTTTATCTACCAGTATCCTCATCGGTCTTTTGGCTTCCTCAGTCAGCGCCGTTATCGCCGCTATACTGGGAACCGCCGCCGCTACCTTGGGAAAAAAAGTGGATTACGCCATTACCTGGCTTATCGACTTGATGATGGGTATACCCCATATCGTTCTCCTGGTTCTTATCTCTTACGCCTTGGGCAAAGGCTTCTGGGGCGTTACTATCGGCGTCGCCGTTACCCATTGGCCCAGCCTGGCCCGGGTGATAAGAGGGGAGATTCTCCAAATTAAAGAGGCAACTTATGTGAAAGTGGCGCGGCAGTTGGGACAAAGTACCTGGCGGATCGCCTTTAAACATATGCTGCCCCATGTCTTCCCACAGTTTATCGTAGGTCTGATACTTCTCTTCCCCCACGCCATACTCCATGAGGCCGCCGTTACCTTCCTGGGCTTCGGACTTTCACCGGAACAGCCAGCTATCGGTGTTATACTCTCGGAAAGTATGTCCTACCTCTCAACAGGTATGTGGTGGCTGGCAGTCTTCCCCGGCTTGGCTCTTATTCTTACTGTGGCTCTCTTTGATACCGCCGGCGGCAGTCTGCGTAAACTCATAGATCCCTACAGCGCACAGGATTGAGGAGGTAAAAAAATGTCTTGCTTAGATAAAGAACATATTTTGGAAATCGAAGATCTCTCCGTTTCCTTTACCCAGTATGAAAAAGGTCTGCGGCAAATTAATCTGCCGGTTATCAGTAATCTTAACGTCTCAGTCCACAAGGGAGAAATCGTCGCCGTGGTAGGAGCCAGCGGCTCGGGAAAAAGCCTCCTGGCCCACGCTGTTATGGGTATCCTGCCTCCTAACGCCAATGTCAAGGGCAGAATATATTTCCAGGATGAACTGTTAGACGCTAATGCCATCAGCCGCCTGAGAGGTAAGGAAATAGCTTTGGTGCCTCAAAGCGTTAACTATCTCGATCCCCTCCTGAAAGTAGGCAAACAAGTGCGGCAAAATAAAAAAGATGAAAAAACCCTGAAACATCAGCGCCGCCTCTTTAAAGGCTATGACTTAAAGGAGGAAACTGAAAACCTCTATCCCTTTGAACTCTCCGGCGGTATGGCCAGAAGAGTTCTCCTGGCTTCGGCACTGATGGGTGACCCTCAGCTGATTATCGCTGATGAGCCTACACCAGGTCTCCAACTGGATTTGGCTAAAAAGGCTATGCGGGATTTCCGCCGCTTCGCCGATGAGGGTAAAGGCGTACTCCTCATTACCCACGATATAGAACTGGCTCTGGAAACCGCCGACCGTATCGCTGTCTTTTACGCCGGCACTACCGTGGAAGAAGCTAAAACTCAGGACTTCCAAGCCGAGGAAACTCTTAGACATCCTTATACTAAGGCGCTATGGCGGGCTTTGCCCCAAAACGGCTTCCAGGCTCTGCCCGGGAATCAGCCCTATGTTAAGGATATGCCTCAAGGCTGCCCCTTCGCTCCCCGCTGCCAATGGTTTACTCCAGAATGTCAAGGGGAAATTCCTCTGAAAATCGTCCGCTGCGGAACCTTCCGCTGCGTCCATGGGGAAAAAGGAGAACCACATCAACACCATGAACATGGCGGCAAATACCATCATCATCACGGAGAGGAGTGTCATCCTCAATGATTTTACAAGGCAAAAACCTTACCTTCGCCTATAAAAAAGGCGGAAAACCAATAATACATAACTTCAGCTTGGAAATAGAAAATCATGAACGCCTGGGCTTAATCGCACCAAGCGGCGGCGGTAAAACTACCCTCTGTCAGCTTTTAGCCGGCTACCTCCAACCAGACAGCGGCGAAGTCCTGCTGGACGGTAAACCACTGCCAGCTAAGGGACACTGCCCTGTGCAAATGATCTGGCAGCATCCGGAACGAGTAGTTAATCCTAAACTGCGAATGAAAGAAGTACTGGCCGAAGCAGGGGATATACCCGAAAGAATAATTCAGGGACTGGGCATTGAAAAGGATTGGTATAACCGCTTCCCCGGAGAACTATCCGGCGGAGAAATGCAGCGCTTTTGCATCGCCAGAGCCTTAGGAGAAAATACCCGCTTTATTTTAGCCGATGAAATAAGTACTATGCTGGATCTCATTACCCAAAGCCAAATCTGGAACTTCCTCCTTCAGGAAATCAAAGAAAGAGAAATCGGACTCCTGGCCGTTACCCACAGCCAGCCCCTTATGGATCTAATCACCACCCGTCAGGTGGCTCTGCCTTGATTGCAAATAAAAAACCCTAAGAGAGAAAATCTTCTCCCTTAGGGCTTTTTATAAGGATTTTTACTGACTTCTTCTTTCCTTCATTTCAGTCTTCAAAACTAAATTCATGAAACTTCTCATTACAGGCCGTGCCAAAAGCTATATGCATTTTTAACTCCTCTAAATCAAATACTATTGAAGCCAGCGTCTTCCATCTGGTATTTACAAAGTTGGGATGAGAACAAATGGAAAAAGGCTCGTAAGCATGATCACCTAAGAAAGCTTTGCCCTTCTCTACTGTAATGGTGCCTTTATTCTCCGATAATAACTGGCAAATACGATGGTACCTGATGTATGACCATTCTAAGATACCTTCGGTGCCCTCTAAAGAACCTCGGTAACTCTCTTCTATCATAGCCTCAAGAGAAAATGGCTCCCGGTATCTTAACGGATCTTTCCTGTCACAGCCAGCCATCTTCTCCGGCGTGAGAATATTATTACCGTGACATAAATGATCAGCGCTTTCCCTGATATAGACGCCACTGGGATAACATTCCACCGAAACACAGCCTCCCTTAGAATGACTAAGAAGATAATGATTGGGTATTGTGTGAGGTACACTCCGCAAAAAACCTACCGCCTCATCAAGATTATCATAAAAGAGCAACTCCCTCAGTATACAGTTGGTAGGCGTACCCATGGCTCTCTCACCATTATCTATGTACTGCCATAAAACCCCTAAACCAGCCTCATTTAAACCCATGTACGCCGCGATACCAGGATGTGTGTAAACCAGAGCGGAAAGACCCTCACTGTTTTTATGACCCAGTACCACGTCAAGATAGGGAATCCACTCGGAAAAATCTTCATCATTGGTCTGACCGCAGATGGCACCGCCAGTCTCGGTATATGAGCCGGCGGCGAAAAAACCAGTGCATTTGTTGGCTACATTGCCCCCAGCCACCGCCAATTCATAGGCTGAGGTCAAGGCTAAAATCTCCTCAAACTTTAAATCCGCCCCTGAGGCCATACCCTGAAGCTCTTTGTAAGTATGAGGTGTGTATTTTTCTAAATATAATTTTGACAACTTTTAAGCCAAAGCTTAAAATCATAACCCTGGCTCTCTTTATAATGGCGGATTTGATTGAGTAAATTGACTCTGATATGGTATTTTAATTTCTCACCGCTTTGACGCCCACGTTCATAATCATCACCGCTCACCGTTATTAAAGTATTTGTTTCCATGGCTTCCTCCTTATTTTAGTATTCTATCTCGAGCCCTTAGAGGACTCCTTTGTCTTTAAGTATGTCCGGGAGTTAAAAATCTTTTCGCGATTTTAGCTAAAAGTCCAAATTCTTTCCTCCTCTTGTTCCTTTAATCCGATCTCTTCCGGCTTCCCGCCGCAATTTTTATAAATCAAAATAAATGTTTAATTTTATGCTATTTCTATTATATAGGACAAAATATATGAGGTAAAGTCAGGGAAAATATTTTGTGGCAAATTGTCTTTAGGCCGCCGCTTTTAAGAAATGAAGCTTGAAACACCAGGTATAAGGTTTGAAATCAGCTGAACCAATGCCTGAGAATAAAGGATTCCGTCAGCAGCCGTTAGAAGAGAAAAAAGAAAACCCCCTAAGACCTCTTTTGTCTTAAGGGGTTTTTCCGCGCTTTTTTCTTGACATCAAGCTTCAGGTAAAAGACTAAAATCACTTATGGCTGTAAAATCATAATCATAGGGACCGTTGAAATCAGGATGCTGATTCATCCACTCTTCCACTTTGAGGAACTGATCCTCAGTGGCAGGAGCTATGGGCGTAAATTCCAAAGCCATCAATATCTCCTGGGTAGAGGTGGGAAATTCACCCTTTGCCGTGATATCCTCAATTACATCCTCCATACCATTGGCCTGAAGATAAGCTACAGCATCGTTGTAACCACGGTAAAAAGCTGTGATGGCCTCTCTGTTATTGTCTAAATATTCCCGGGGGAAAAGCATGAGAGCAGCGTAAATACCCATTTCACCTGAGGTGCCTACCTTTACCCCGCCTCGCTCTACCGCCATGGAACCATAAGGCTCAGGTACTACCGTAAGATCCAAATCACCAGAAACTACCTGTTCCACCCTGGTCATAACGTCAGGTACCATGATCTTCTCTCCTACACCAGCCATATCAGCTATGTACTCCATGAGGGTGTTTAAGGCTACACCGCATTTGTGCTCTGACCCTATATCCTCAAAGGAAGTTATGCCGCTCTGGGGCGACGCCACTACCATAAACTCCGTTTGAATAAGAGAGGTCATTACCATATCCATGCCAGCGTCCAGATAGAGGATGTCCGCTACCACGTCACTCATAACAGCGTCTACTTCACCTGCCTGTAAAGCGGCGTTCCTGTCTGTGGGACTTTGAAAGTTTTCTATGTTTACCTCAAGACCATATTGAGAGAAATAACCTAAAGAATCAGCTACTATGACAGGAATCTTATCTACCGCCGGCATGACGGCTACTGTCATTTCCATGGTGGTTTCCGTCTCGGAGACCTCTGAGTCCTGCTTTTTATTGCCGCAGCCTGCTAAGGCCAGAGTCAGAATTAAAAGAAAAGCCATGGTTAATAATACTAATTTTTTCATATTTTCCTCCTGCTTTCTAAAAGTTAACGGTGATAAACCGTGAATCTGTCAAGTTTTCTTTTTGACTGCCCTTGAACCTCCTTTCCTAAATTGACAATCCTTTTTTAATACCAAGAGGTTCTTAAACAACTCAAACAAAATAGGTGCCTGAGTTTTCCCAGTTGGGGTATTTCCATATTATAGCGCTTTATGTTATAATTAGCAACATGAAAGAAATGCTTAAATTGGACAAAGTGTCCGTAAATTATTTGAATAAAAAAGCCTTAGAAGATATTACCGTGGAATTCCGGGATCAAAAAATCTACGCCCTGGTTGGCAAAAGCGGCAGCGGCAAAACTACCCTGGCTAAAGCTGTCGCCGGCATTCTGCCTTATGAAGGCAGTATTACCATTAACGGACTTAAACCCGATAGAAAATATCACCGTATCGCCTTAGTGCCACAAAATCATGGCCTTATACCCTGGAAAACCGTGGCGGATAATATTACTCTGCCCTTAAAACTTAAAGGTATCTACGATAAAGAGGCTTTGGATTCTATCGCTGAAGAATTGGGAATCTCAGGACTGCTGTCAGCCTGGCCCCGCCATATCAGCGGCGGCGAACAACAAAGAGCCGCTATGGCCAGAGCTTTCCTGGCTAAACCTCATATCCTTATTCTCGATGAGGCTTTCTCCGCCTTGGACGCTATCACTAAAGAAGAAGCACATAAAACTTTCCTTAAAGTATACGCTAAACATAAAGTCACTACCCTCTTGATTACCCATGACGTGGAAGAAGCCCTTACACTTAGCCAAACTGTGGTGGTGCTAAAAGAAGGCAGACTTAAGGAAATTTTTGATAATCCCCTATGGGCTAAAGATAAAGAAGAAAATATCAGCGAGTTTTTACAGCTCCAGCACCGTATCAAGGAGGCCCTATGAAAAATATCGGCAAAATTGGACTGGTCTTCGGCGCTACCTTGATTCTCTGGGCTTCGCTCTCCCTGCTGTATCAGCATCCTACTCTGCCACCACCTTGGGAGGTAATAGCTAATATCTTCAAAGAAGCCCAGGGAGATCTCTGGCTCAATATCGCCGCCAGCGCCCTGCGTGTAATTCTGGCTACCGCCTGCGGCCTAATACTGGGAGTGCCGCTTGGCGTCTTAATAGGCTATAGCTCATTCTGGAATACCTTGCTTTCACCCTTTATCTACTTCTCCTATCCAGTACCAAAATTGGCTTTGCTGCCTATCCTTATGCTGATCTTCGGCTTAGGGGAAATCTCAAAAATAATTATGATCTTCCTTATCATCTTCTTCCCCATCGTTATGGATGCCGCCGCCGGGGTCAAGTCGATAGATAGATCCATCTTCGATATGCTGCGCTCCTATGGCATACAAGATAAGGATATCTGCCTTAGAGTAGTACTGCCAGGTATCCTGCCAGCTATCCTCAATTCCCTGAAAGTAACTACCGGCATCGCTCTTTCTGTACTATTCTTCGCGGAAAATTACGGCACTACCGCTGGAATGGGCTACTATATCATGAACAGCTGGCAGAAAATGGATTATGTGGATCTCTACAGCGGTGTTCTGATCCTGGCTATATTGGGCTTCATTATCTTCTGTCTCATCGACGCCGCCGAAAGGAGAGTTACTAAATGGAAATAAAAGGAAAATATAAGCCCCTGACCTTTCAGGCCTGGCTGGAATTGGCTACCCCTAATACCTGGGGAGCCTCTATTATGCCGGTACTTTTAGGCGCCGCCCTGGCTTATTCCCTTAACAATCAGTTTAATGCCCTCTATTTCATTCTCCTGCTTTTAGCCAGTATTCTCATGCATTGCGCCGTCAATGCCTGTAACCATATGTTTGACTTCCTCAAGGGTACCGACAGCCTGGAAAATTGTCTCGACCCCCATGACGCCCCTATGGTTTACCATAACCTTAATCCCCGTACCGTGGCTCTACTGGCCCTCTCCTACCTGGCAGGTGCCTTCCTGCTCTCCCTTTACCTCATCTTTCAGGTCGGATACGTCATTCTCATTATCGGTATTATCGGCGGTCTTGTTGTGGTGTTCTACGCCGGAGGTCCACTGCCCATTACCCATACGCCTTTCGGCGAGTTCGCCGCCGGTTTTACCATGGGCGGACTCATTACCTTCGCTGTCTACTATACCATGACACAAATACTTAACTGGTGGGTATTCATCTACGCCCTGCCTACTATCATTGTTATCGGCTGTGTATTGCTGCTGAATAATACCTGCGATATTGAAAAAGATATTGAGGCTCACCGACATACCTTGGCTATCATTATCGGCCGGCGTAAGGCTACCATGCTCCTTAAAGGCGGCTACTTGACTGCCGCTGCCCTCATAATTATCATCTCCCTCTGGAAATTTACCGCCGGAGCTTGGATACTGATACCCTTCCTCTTCCTCAGCCGCTCTAAGTTCCAAGCCGTGCTGACTATGGAATTTACCGCCGCTACCAGAATGAAAGGTATGAAAGCTGTTCTGCCGCTGACGCCCCTCCTGAATATCGCCTACGTCGCCGCAATCTGCCTGGATATTCTTATCAGAGCTCTCTAAAGGTACAAGGATGAAAATAATTATCTCACCAGCTAAAAGAATCAATGAGGATCAGGGGTATCCCGCTCCCTCATCCCTGCCACAACTGCTGACTAAAACCCAGATATTACTGGCTGTCTTGAAAAGTCTCAGCTATGAGCAGCTAAAACTCCTCTTAAATACCGGAGACAATATCGCTAAACTTATTTTCCAAGGCTATCAGAATCTTGACCTCCAAACACAAACCGCCGCCGCCTTAACAAGCTATGACGGTATACAGTATAAATATATGGCGCCTCAGGTATTTACCGCCCAAGAATGGCACTATGTCCAAGAACATCTGCGCATACTCTCCGGCTTCTACGGCATCCTTAAACCCCTGGACGGTATTAAACAACACCGGCTGGAAATGGGGGCTAAAACCAAGGATATCCTGGGAGAAAACCTCTACAGCTTCTGGGGCGACAGTATCTATAAGGCTTTGGCTGATGATGTTATCGTTAATCTGGCCTCAGAAGAATACGCTAAAAATATTAAACCCTATCTGAAAAAAAATGATACCTTTCTTACCTGCGTCTTCGGAGAATTATCCCAGGGTAAAATTAAGGAAAAAGGAGTCTATGTCAAAATGGCCCGCGGCTCTATGGTGCGGTTTATGGCGGAAAATAAAATAGATAAAATTCAAGACCTCAAAAATTTTTCCGCTTTGGGGTTTTCCTTCGCGGAAAAACTTTCACTGCCTCAGCAGTATGTCTTTCTGCGCTGAATTTCTCTCTTAAATCCATAGAAAGAAATTGTAATCATAAATAAAAAGACAGGTATAAAAATACCTGCCTCTTTTTTTGCCCTAAAAAGTTATTCCGCTGTCTCAAACTGAGAAAAACTCTCCTTGGCTTTATCTCGCTTAGTTAAGAGACGAGCTGAATTAATAATTACCAGCACAGAACCGGCATTGTGCACTAAGGCCCCTACCACCGGACCCATCAGACCTGTAATGGCCAGCACTATGGCAATGAAATTTAACGCCATGGCAAAGGTCATGTTTAACTTAATGGTACCCATCATCTTACGGGATATAGACATGAGATGAGGCAAATACTGTATATCGTCCCTCACTAAGGCTATATCAGCGGCTTCTACCGCAATATCACTGCCTATACCGCCCATGGCTATGCCAACATCCGCCTTCTTTAAGGCCGGTGCGTCATTAACACCATCACCTATCATGCAAAGACGTTCACCGCCTTTTTGATAACCATCTATGATCTCTAACTTGTCCTGAGGCAAACAGCCGCTATGTATATCACTAATGCCTACTTTTTCCCCAATATAAGCCGCAGATCCTTCATTATCCCCGGTCAGCAGGGATACCTCTAAACCTAAGCTCTTTAACTCACCTATAGTGGCGGCGGCAGATTCCCTCATAGTATCACCTAATATTATTATACCACCAGCTACACCCTTACGAGCTAAATAAATCAAAGTACAGCCCTGAGCCTCATATTCCTTGGCTCTGGCCTCTGGAACAACTATGCCCTTTTCCCGTAAAAATAAAGCACTGCCAGCTAAAACCTCTTCGCCTTCTACCTCGCCGGCAACACCGCGGCCAGGATACATACGAAAATTTTTCGCTTTTAAACAAGAACCACAACGACACCGCTCCGCTTCCGCTATGGCCTTGCCTAAAGGATGCTCCGAATACTGCTCCACTGCACCAGCTAAACTCAATATCTCATTCTCATCCAGTTCGTCAGCTAAACTCAATACCTGGCGTACCTCTAACCGGCCATAGGTCAGAGTGCCGGTTTTATCAAGGGCTAAACGCTTTACCTGACCTAAACGCTCTAAAGCGTCTCCCTCACGAACTAAAATACCGTATTTTGTTACATTGCCTATGGCCGCCATTATCGCTGTGGGAGTCGCCAACACTAAAGCACAGGGACAAAAAACTACCAAAATAGTAACAGCCCTGATTATCTCACCGGAAATAAGCCAGGTGAGAATCGCCGCCGTTAAGGCCGTTACCACAATCCAAGTTGCCCAGCGGTCAGCTAAACGAACTATCTTCGCCTTGCCAGCGTCTGCCGATTGCACTAAAGCAATCATTCGCTGAAGAGAACTGTCTTCACCAACCTTCTCCGCTTTCATGCGAAAAGAACCAAAACAATTGACTGTACCAGCGGAAACCTTGTCACCAGTACTCTTATCTACCGGTAAGGACTCGCCAGTTAGTATCGATTGATCCACGGAAGTGCTGCCCTCAATTATTACACCATCAGCTCCTATGGTCTCTCCCGGCAATACCAACAGCGTGTCACCGACTTTAACCTCGGAGGCGTCAATTACTGACTCGCCGCCATCACGGAGAACCCTGGCTGTACGAGGCGTAAGATCTACCAACCTCTCTAAACCTGCCCTGGCTCTGGCTACGGTGATCTCCTCTAAAAAACCACCAATGGCCATGATGAATGCTATCTCACCAGCCGCGAAAATTTCACCAATTATCAGCGAAGCTATTAGGGCTAAGGAAACTAAAACATCAGCTTTGATGTCAAAAGCCGTAACTAAACCTATGACCGCACCCTTTACGATGGGAAAACCACAGAGTATTACCGCTATCCAGGCGGCGTCTAAGGGCAGATTACCTATATCAAAAAAACTTACAAGCAAACTCAGGCCGGAAATAACAAGAAATAAGATCGTAACCTTGGTTTCATCACCACAAAAATCTTTGATTCTTGACCACATGATCCTTTTGCCTCCCTCATAAATTATTATCCCCTGGCAAAGAGCCCCCCTTTGCCAGGCCTGGACAAGAAATATCAGACTGAATGTAAGATAAATAATATACCTATAGGGGTATAGGTATATTATAGGGCGGGCAGGGCTTTTAGTCAACCCTTATTTGTGTTTTTTATTTTTTCCCTTCTTTGAGTAGGGAAAAGTTATAGTGTATGTCGGAAAGGCACAGAGACAAGGAGCGGGTATGAGGGTTAGTCCCGGTTCAGGGGTTTTGAAGAGGGTTGGGAAAGGGAAGAAGGGGCTGTCTGTAAAATTCTAAGGCACATCGGTGAGAGGGAGAATCAGATAGGGAAGTAGGTTACTTTCCCTTAGGCTGGAGTTTGAGTGTCTGGCGGTGAATGAGGGAGGTCAGGTGGGCTGCGGTGTTAGCTTGGCTCAGAGGTTGTAAGGTTAGAGGACGGCGTTAAGGCCGAGGGAGAAAAAGGGCTATGCAGTTAGTCCTGGTTTAAGGGAAGGTAGTTAGATAAAGGTGGGGGCTTTGGGTTGTGTTAGGCGGCGTTAAGGCCGGAAAATATTAGTCAGACAATATAAAAAAGTCCCCTAAGGGGACTTTTATTGTTTATGTATCTCTCAAGGAATAGGAAGTCTTGTTATTTTTTTCAGGCAGCTCCCGTTCTTTAGGACATGCGGGAAAAATGCTCTATGGCTTTGGCAAAATTTGCTATGGTCTTTTCCGCGTCTCCATGTTCGATGCCGTCTTTTACACAGTGATTCAGATGTCCTTCCAATACCACCTGACCTACTTTGTGAACCGCGCCTTTTACCGCGTTAAGCTGAATCAGGATATCCTCACAGGGAACATCCTCATCGATCATTTTGTCTATGGCGTTTATTTGGCCGCTGATCTTCTTTAGGCGCCGGTGCAGATTTTCGCTGTCCATACATTGTTTCATCTTCATATTCCTCCGAGTGTTGTATTTATGTAAATTATACAGTCAGCTTAAAATTTTGTCAAAAGTATCTACACCAAAGGGTAACAATACTTTAGCTTAAAAAGACTTAATACTATGCTAAACTGAGAAAAATCAACATAAAGGAATGATAATTATGAAAAGAGAACAAACTCTCCTTAAAATTTATGAAAATAATAATTTGAATATCAGTAAATTATGACCTCTCAACAGAGGTTACAGTGTTTTAATAAAATCCTCCAAAAGCCTTGAAAATAAAGGATT
>CAWVFN010000007.1:0-17277 GCA_963928475.1 Bacillota bacterium | reverse complement strand
TCAGTAGTAGATGGTCCTTCCACTATGGTCATCGGGGATAATATGGCGAAAATAGTGTCCTGGTATGATAATGAGTGGGGTTATTCCTGCCGTGTCAAAGATTTAGCGGCTTATGTTATCGCCCAAGGACTGTAAGGAGGAGCGTCTGAATATGGATCCCAAGACTGTCAAGGACTGCGATTTACAGGGTAAAAGAGTAGTATTGCGAGCCGACTATAATGTTCCCATGGATAAAGATGGCAACATTACGGAATATATGCGTATAGAAGCAAGTATTCCCACGCTTAAATATATTTTAGAGTCCGGCGCTTCTTTGATCATTCTCACTCATTTGGGACGGCCCAAAGGTAAGAGAGTGGAATCCATGAGTGTAAAACCGGTAGCCGGAGCTTTGGAAAAGTATCTTCAGCGCCAAGTATATTTTGCCGCTGATATTTATAGCGAGGAAACGAAGAAGCTTTGCGCCGAATTGAAACCCGGGGAAGTTGTTTTGCTGGAAAATATACGTTTTTATCCTGAGGAAGAAGCTAATGATCCTGGTTTTGCTAAGCTTTTAGCTTCCTTCGGTGATATCTTTGTCAACGAGGCCTTTAGCGTGGATCACAGGGCTCACGCTTCTACTGTGGGAATAGCTGATTATTTACCAGCTTATATGGGTTTGCTTTTAACCAAGGAAATCCAGGCGTTAAATAAGGTTCTTCATGATCCTGCCCGTCCTTTAATGGCTATTATTGGCGGGGCGAAAATTTCCGATAAAATTAAAATTTTAGCCAATTTATTGCCTGTGGTGGATAAACTGTTTATCGGCGGCGGCATGGCTAATACTTTTTTAGCCGCTCAAGGCTATAATATGGAAAAATCTTTAGTAGAAGAAGATAAGATAGATATGGCAAAAGAAATTTTAGAAGGGGAATACGCTTCTAAAATAGTTTTACCTGTGGATATAGTCGCGGCGGCGGATTTTTCTAATGAGGCTGAGTATAAAACAGTGCCTTTAGGTGAAATTCCCCAGGGCTGGCAGGGGTTGGATATAGGCGCCAAGACCATTGAGCTTTTTGCCAGCCAGTTAGGAGCGGCGAAAACCATACTGTGGAATGGTCCAATGGGCGTATTTGAGATGCCTAATTTTGCTCAGGGTACTAAAGCTGTGGCAAAAGCTGTGGCGGAATCGGCGGCCTATTCTGTGATAGGCGGCGGCGATTCCTCAGCGGCAATTAAAAGTGTAGGCATGGAAGATGGCATTGATCATATCAGCACTGGCGGCGGTGCGTCTCTTAAATTTTTAGAGGGTAAGGATTTACCTGGTATCGCTGCCTGTAAAGGATGATGGAGGTATCATATACCATGAAAATAATAGCGGGAAACTGGAAGATGAATGGTACTCCTTCCTCTAACCGTCAACGTTTAGCGGAAATAAAGACATTGGTTCAAGCTGGTGAGGACAAGGTAATAGTTTTTCCGCCCTTCACGTCTTTAGTTGACGCCCAGTCAATTTTGGCTGATACTTCTGTGGCTTGGGGGGCTCAGAATGTTTATCCTCAGGCTGAGGGAGCATACACAGGTGAGATCTCCGTTTCTATGCTGGTGGATACAGGAGCTTCTTATTGTTTGGTAGGTCATTCTGAAAGACGCCAATATTTTCAAGAAAATGGCGAATTTCTCAGCAGTAAAATTGAGGCCTTGCTTAAAGCTGGTATAGTTCCTATTCTTTGTATTGGTGAAACTCTGGAACAGTATGAGGCTGGTTTAGTAGAGCAGGTTTTAACAAGGCAGTTAAAGGAAGCTTTGGCTGCTAATTCCTTGATCTGTAAGGATAATTTTATTATAGCTTATGAGCCGGTATGGGCTATAGGCACCGGCAAAACAGCTACACCGGAGGATGCTGACAAGACAATGGGTATGATTAGGGAAATTTTAGTTTCCCTGTCTTATGACAGTGATATCAATTTGCTTTACGGCGGCAGTGCTAAACCCGGTAACGCCAAGGCTTTGCTAAGCAGGGAGAATATTGACGGTCTCCTTATAGGCGGCGCTTCTTTGGAGCCGGAGTCTTTTAACGCTATGATAAATTGGAGAGAATCATGAAGAAAAAAACTAAAATGCTGATGATCTTAGATGGCTATGGTTATAGTGAAGCCAGTGAGGGAAATGGCATTGCTTTAGCGGATACCGCTAACTTTGATAAGCTGTGGCAGAATCACTGCCACGGCTATTTGTCTGCGTCTGGCTTAGCTGTAGGGCTGCCTGAGGGGCAGATTGGCAATTCCGAAGTGGGTCATATGAATATGGGGGCCGGCCGTGTTGTTTATCAGGAACTTACCCGCATTACCCGGGATGTTGAGAATGGTGATTTTTTCGCTAATCCTGTTTTGAATCAGGCCATGGATTATGTGCTTAAAGAGGATAAAGCTCTTCATCTTATGGGTCTTTTGTCCGACGGCGGTGTTCACAGTCATATCCAGCATTTATTTGCCCTGCTGGAATTAGCCCGCCGCAAAGGTTTGAAACGTGTTTATGTTCATTGCTTTTTAGATGGCCGTGATGTTTTACCTACCTCCGCTCTGACTTTTTTGGATGAGCTGCAGAGTGTTATGACAGAAAAGGGTGTTGGTGAGATAGCTACAGTCATGGGTCGTTACTACGCTATGGATCGGGATAAGCGCTGGGAACGGTTGGAAGTGGCCTATAATGCCTTGACTTTAGGGGATGGCGCTGAATTTACTGATTACCATGAAGCTATGGCGTCTTCATATGAGGCGGGGATAACTGATGAGTTTGTTAAGCCAATTATTCTCAAAGCTGAAGGCAAGGTAAAAGATGGGGATGGAATTATCTTCTATAATTTCCGTACCGATAGGGCCAGGGAATTGATGTGGGCCTTTAAAGATCCGGATTTTCCCGGCTGGCAGCGGCGTGTCTGTCCCGATGTGCATTATGTTTGTTTTACCCAGTGCGACGCGTCTTTTGATTTGCCCATAGCCTTTCCTAAGGAGGAAATAAAAAATGATTTAGGGGCGTATCTCAGCAGTCTTGGCAAAAGTCAGCTGCGTATAGCGGAAACGGAGAAATACGCTCATGTTACTTTTTTCTTTAATGGTCAGATAGAGCCGCCTTACCAGGGAGAGGAGCGTATACTTATTCCTTCTCCCAAAGTAGGATCCTATGACCAGGAGCCGGAGATGAGTGCCGGCGCTGTAACAGAATCTGTTATAGAGGCTATTAAGTCTGATAAGTACGATGTAATAATTTTGAATTTTGCCAACCCTGATATGGTGGGTCATACTGGCAATTTAGAAGCGGTAATCAAGGCTGTTGAGTTTGTGGATAAATGTATGGCTCAGGTAGTTGAGGCTATCCTGGCTGTTGAGGGTGAAGTCTTTATCACCGGTGACCACGGCAACGCTGAACGTATGTATGATGAGGAAGGCGGCGCCTGGACAGCTCATACCAATAATCCGGTACCTTATATCATGGTCAGCGGCAAAAAATATCAGGGAAGAGAGGGCTGTGCCCTTTGTGATATAGCTCCCACTCTACTCTATTTAATGGGTCTGGAAAAACCGGTGGAGATGACCGGTGAGTCCATTGTTAAAGCAGTCAATAATTAGATGATATTTATTATATTTTAAAAATTATAAGGGGTGGAAAAATGTCTATTATCGTTGATGTCAATGCCAGGGAAGTTTTAGATTCCAGAGGTAATCCCACAGTGGAAGTGGAAGTGTTTTTAGAAGACGGTACTATGGGCAGAGTGATTATACCTTCAGGAGCTTCTACCGGCGCCCATGAAGCCGTGGAACTGAGAGACGGCGATAAGGGTCGTTATCTGGGCAAGGGTACGTTAAACGCTGTAGCCAATGTCCATACGATTATCGCTCCCGCCGTTATCGGCCTCAGTGCTTTGGATCAGGCTTTGTTAGATAAAACTCTCATAGAATTAGACGGCACTGCCAATAAAGGTAAATTAGGTGCCAACGCTATATTAGGTGTTTCTTTAGCCGCGGCAAAAGCGGCGGCTCAGTATGTGGGCTTGCCTCTTTATCAGTATATCGGCGGGGTCAACGCCAAGGAATTGCCTGTACCTATGATGAATATTCTCAATGGCGGTAAGCACGCTGATAATAATGTGGATATCCAGGAATTCATGATTATGCCGGTAGGCGCTGGGTCTTTCAGTGAAGCTTTGCGTATGGGAGCGGAAATCTATCATAATCTCAAAAAAGTCCTGAAGGAAAAGGGTCTCCTGTCCGGTGTCGGCGATGAGGGTGGTTTCGCTCCTAACCTGGATACTAACGAAGACGCTTTAGCCGTTATTGTGGAAGCCATAGAAAAAGCCGGTTATAAACCAGGGGAAGATGTGCGTTTGGCTTTGGATGTCGCTTCCACGGAAATATATAAGGATGGCAAATATCATCTGGCCAGTGAGAATAAGGCTAAGACCGGCGGAGAAATGGTGGAATACTATGAGTATCTCTGCGATAAGTACCCCATTATCTCTATTGAAGACGGTTTAGCTGAAGATGACTGGGAAAGCTGGAGATTGATGACGGATAAACTGGGCAAGAGGATCCAAATCGTTGGTGATGACCTTTTTGTTACTAATCCACAGAGACTGGCTAAAGGTATCGCGGAAAACACTGCTAATTCCATATTGGTGAAGGTCAACCAGATCGGTACCCTGACTGAAACTTTAGACGCCATTGAAATGGCTAAACGCAGTGGTTATACTGCGGTGGTATCTCACCGTTCCGGCGAAAGTGAAGATTCTACTATAGCCGACTTGGCAGTAGCGGTTAACGCTGGTCAGATCAAAACAGGGGCACCCTGCCGTACAGATAGAATCGCTAAATACAATCAGCTTCTGCGAATAGAAGAAGAATTGGATGATGTGGCTCTTTATAAGGGCATGGATGTGTTCTATAACTTGAAATAAATGATTTGAAAAGACATATTTATACTGGATACCGGCGCAGCTTTTCGCTGCGCCATTCCGGGGTTTATCTCCAATAATAAAAGGTTTAAAACTTTGTCTTTTGTGATAATTTTATGCAAAAATTTAAGCATGCTTAGGGTTTTTTATTGTATTTATTATTCTCCTATGGTAAAATATTGCTGTTGCAATTTTGGAGGTGATATATATGGGTGCTTTAAAGGTCATTCTTTTAATAATCGATTTACTGGTTTGCCTGGGCCTGGTGGGAGCTATTCTCATGCAGTCAAGCCGCAGTGCTGGTATTTCCGGAACCATAGGCGGTGCTTCGGAACAGTTTTTCGGTAAAAAGAAAGGCATGGACGAGTTTTTGGCCAAAGTTTCCGGTATTTTGGCTGCTATTTTCTTTGTAATTAGCTTAGTGCTGGCTTTATTTTTCCAATAATTTAGTTTTTATTTAAATTTATATAATTCAATAATGTAGGAGGTTTTGAAAAAATGGAAGGTTTTTTCACTACCAGTACCGTGGTATGGTGCGCCCTGGCAGTAGGGGTTATCGCACTGTTGTTTGCCCTGTATCTTTCTAAGAGAGTTACCAGGGAACAGCCTGGTACTGAAAGAATGGTTGAGATCTCCGGCGCTATTCATGAAGGCGCTATGGCTTTTCTCGCCAGTGAGTACAAAGTTTTGGCTCTTGTTGTTGTGGGTTTAGCCGCTTTGCTGGTGGTTGCTGGTTTAGCTACAGGCAGTGATGCCGCTACTCTTAATCCCATGACTGCTATCCCCTTTGTTATCGGTGCCCTTTGTTCTGTTTTAGCTGGTAATATTGGTATGCGTATCGCTACTAAAGCTAACGTCAGAACTGCCAATGCCGCCCAAAAAGGTACCAACGCAGCTTTAGGTATCGCTTTTTCCGGCGGTGCTGTTATGGGTATGTCTGTTGTTGGTTTAGGCCTTTTAGGTCTTGGCGTGGTTCTCTTTATTTTCTATATCATCTTTCCTGATATGCCCGAAGTTACCAGAGCTTCAGTAATTAACGGTTTTGCTTTAGGTGCTTCTTCGGTAGCGCTCTTTGGTCGTGTGGGCGGTGGTATCTATACCAAAGCCGCTGATGTCGGCGCTGACTTGGTAGGTAAAGTAGAAGCTGGTATTCCTGAAGACGATCCCCGTAATCCCGCTGTTATCGCTGATAACGTCGGTGACAACGTAGGTGACGTTGCTGGTATGGGTTCTGACTTATTTGAATCCTTTGTCGGTTCCATTATCGCCGCTATAGCTTTAGGCGCTTCTCTCAGTATATTTACTGATGTTAATAGTGTAGCTGGTGTAGTAGTACCTATTTTGGTGGCTGCCGCTGGTGTTATATCTTCTATTATTGGTACTTTCTTTGTTCGTACCGGTGAAAACGCCAACGCTCAGAAAGCTTTGAATATGGGCAGTACCGTAGCTATGGTATTATCTGTTATTGCCGCTTTCTTCATTTGCAAGCTTTTGCCTGATGCGGAAGGCTTCCCTGTAAGCTTCTCCTTAGGTGTATTTATTGCCGTTGCCGCTGGTCTTATCGCTGGTTCTCTTATCGGTAAATTGACTGAGTATTATACCTCTTTTGATTATAATCCTGTTAAAAAGATAGCCGCTTCCTGTGAAACCGGTACCGCTACTAACATCATTTCTGGTGTGGCCACTGGTATGGTTTCCACGGCTTTGCCAATTATTGTTATTGTTATTGCTATCTTAGTTTCTTATCAGTTTGCCGGCCTTTACGGTATTGCTTTAGCCGCTGTTGGTATGCTTTCCACCACTGGTATTATCGTTGCTGTTGACGCCTATGGACCTATTGCTGACAACGCTGGTGGTATTGCGGAAATGTCCGGTCTTGATCCCCATGTTCGTGAAATTACCGACGCTTTGGACTCTGTTGGTAACACCACCGCCGCTATTGGTAAAGGTTTTGCCATTGGTTCCGCAGCTCTTACCGCTTTGTCCCTTTTCTCCGCTTATACTCAGGCTGTTGGCTTATCCAGCATCAACGTTCTCGATCCGAAAGTTGTTGCCGGTCTGTTCCTCGGCGGTATGCTGCCTTTCCTTTTCTCGGCTTTGACCATGAACGCTGTTGGACGTGCCGCTCAGCAGATGATCGAGGAAGTGCGCCGTCAGTTTAAAACTATCCCTGGTATCATGGAAGGCACTGGCCGTCCTGATTATGCCAGATGCGTAAGCATCAGTACCAGCGCAGCTTTGAAAGAAATGATCATTCCTGGTCTTTTAGCTGTTGTGGCTCCTCTCTTTGTAGGTCTTTGCCCTGGTTTGGGTAAGGAAGCTTTAGGTGGTTTATTAGCTGGTTCCTTAGTTACCGGTTTCCTCTTAGCCGTTATGATGGCTAATGCCGGCGGTGCTTGGGATAACGCTAAGAAATACATTGAAAGCGGTGTCCATGGCGGTAAAGGCTCCGACGCTCACGCCGCTGCTGTCAACGGTGATACTGTTGGCGACCCCTTCAAAGATACCTCTGGTCCTTCTTTGAACATCTTAATGAAATTAATGACCATCGTAGCCTTAGTATTTGCTCCCTTGTTCATGTAATTTTAGTTAAAACAATAACGCTCCGGTCTTGGATCGGGGCGTTATTTTTATTAGCTTGTTAATTTTTTCTCATTGTACATATCTATCGTAACCCCTTGTTTCTAAGCTCTTACAGAATTTCATACTGCCGACTTATTGTCGGCGGTCACAGTAATTGTCGGCGGTAGTAGTGTTGTTTATGGCTTTTAAAGAAATAATTGGTAAAAGCTCTTAAAAGATTATATTTATGTTTAGGAATAGACGCGGAGCTTTTTGGGGACAGCTTTTTTATCTTTTTTTATTAGCAGCTGTGTGTTATAATAATATATTAAAGCAGTGTAAAAGACCAAATATCTTTTATTTTTTACTACGTCAGAAGAGAATCGGAGCAGTGGTATGAGTGAGAAAGAGAAAAAAGTAATAGGTAGTTCTGATTTTTCTGAGCTGCGAGCTTTGTTAAAATCCTATGATACTGATAAAGAGGCGGCGGCCATAGAATTTGGCAGCGGCGAGATTGTGGAGACTGAATTATTTTCCCTGGTAGTGCCAACGGGCTATACTGCTGACAGGGAATTGGGCGATTTTGATTTAGCCTGTTATTATCAGGATTTTCAGACCACGCCTTTGCAGATTACTCTGAGGTCTGAGCCTTTAGTTTTATTGTCACCGGCGGAGCACCGAGAGGAACTGAAAAATTCCATTTTAAATACTAAAGGGATGGTAATGCGTGAGATAGAGAGATCTGACGGGGTGGTATATCGTTTTGATATTCCCACCCTCGGCGGCAAGCAGATGTTTTTTCCGCTTTATCATGAAACCGAAGTTTTCACCCTGCGGATTAACTTTGTTGGTCGGATTATTAACGCCGAGGAAATTGCTGGGAAGATACTGGCTTCTTTCCGCTTTAAGGATTTTCAGCCTCGTTTTTCATCCCGAGCCGTAGATTCGTTGGTAAATGTTTTCAACTATAATCGTGATAAACTGAAAGAGGTTTTGGCGGAATCCCGTGGTAAGCTCCAATCAGCTTCTGAGGCGGAGGATTTGAGTGAAAGTTATACTCAGGCTCTTTGTGGTTGTTTTAATGTTTTCGCTGGGGAGATGGAAAAGATTCTTGTCTGGGACATCAGTGATGAGGATATAGAGCGTCTTTTAGCCTTAGGAGAATCCTTCTGTGCTGACCTTGAGACGGCTATAGATTATAAGGGTACCTCCTTTTCCTCAGACCGCGGCGGCGAGATCAGGACTATAGTAGACGCCTGGCGCCGCTAAAAAATGATTTAGCTAATTTTATTTAATAATGAGGTAAAAATGATTTATTTAGACAACAGCGCTACCACTCCGATACGGCGGGAAGTGCGTGAATATATTTACAAATTGATGAAAAGTGATTTTGGCAATCCTTCGGCTCTTTATGATTTGGGAATCAAAAGCGAGAAGATTTTAAATGAGGCCAGAAAGACTTTGGCTAAAACTTTACATTGCCAGGCTGAGGAGATATATTTTACAGCTTCTGGCTCAGAAGGAAATAATCTGGCTATTAAGGGAATAGCGGAGACTTATATCAAGAGAGGGCGCCATATAATAACCACGGCGGTGGAGCATCCTTCGGTTTTGCGAACCACGGAATATTTGGCTGCCAAGGGCTGGGAAATCACGTATTTGCCGGTAGATGCCAGAGGCAATATAGATTTACAGGATTTAGCGGCGAGTTTACGCCGGGATACTGTTTTAGTAGCTATGATGATGGTAAATAATGAGGTAGGAACCATCTTTCCTTTGGCTTCGGCGGCTAAGATCATTAAGGAGAAGGCTCCGGATTGTCATTTTCATGTTGACGGTGTTCAGGGCTATGGACGTTTGCCAATAGACCTTGCTAATTTTTCTGTAGACACCTTTGCTTTCAGCGGTCATAAAATAGGGGCGCCGAAAGGAGTCGGCGGTCTTTATGTGTCTAAGTCTTTGCGTTTAACACCTCTGATTCACGGCGGTGGTCAGGAGAGAGGTTTAAGAGGCGGTACTGAGAATATTTATTACTGCGGCGCTTTGGCTTTAGCGGCTAAAATGGCTTTAGACAATAGGGAAGAGAAGAATCGTGCTTTGGAAAAGATGCGCCAGGCTTTTTTGGCAGCTTTAGATGAAGCCGGTATTGAGTATAAAATTAATGGTAACCAGGATGAAAGGTCGGTGCCCTATATTCTGAATCTAGAATTTCCTGGTGTGACTGGTGAGGTATTGCTGCACTATTTGGAAGGTGAGAAGATTTATGTATCCCAAGGTTCAGCCTGTCATTCCCGAACTAAGGGCACAAGTGAGACTTTAGTGGCTATGGGTAAGAGTGAGGAAGAACGGGGCAGTGCTTTGCGTTTCAGTTTTGCCGACGATACGGATATAGCCGCCATGCCTCTGGTAGGGCAGGCGCTGCGAAGAGGTGCTGACATGATCAAAGAGATGCGGGGAGGAAAATAATGTATAAATTACTTTTACTGCGTTATGGTGAGTTAGGTCTTAAGGGCAAGAATAAGGGTCAGTTTATTAAGCGTTTGCAGGAAAATATCAAGAGAGCCTTACCGGAAAAGGAAGTCATAAATACCTGGGGTCGTCTCTGGCTGCCTTTAGATAATGATTTAGATGAGACTTTAGCGGCGCTGAAAAATGTTTTTGGTCTTTATTCCGTCAGTCCGGTGATAAAATGCAGCCGTGATTTAGAAGAGATTGCCGCCGCCGCTAAGACCGTATTGGTAAATTCCACCAGTCCTGGTCAAACCTTTAAAATAGAGAGCCGGCGCAGTGATAAAACTTTCCCTTTGAAATCCCCTGAATTAAGCGCTAAAATTGGGGGCATGGTTTTAGCCCAGGTAGGTGATACTTATCCTGTAGATGTGCGTAATCCGGAACAGCGTATCGATATAGAAGTCCGTAATGAGGGTGTTTATGTCTATGGTGAGACTATTCCTATGGCCGGCGGTTTGCCGGTAGGTTCCAGCGGCAAAGCCGTTGTGATGTTATCTGGTGGCATTGACAGTCCAGTTTGCGCTTATTTAGCTATGAAGCGAGGGGTAAAAGTGGAGTTTATACATTTTCACAGTTTCCCCTATACTAGCGAGCGGGCCAAGGAAAAGGTCATAGATTTAGCCACTGTATTAGCTAAATATTGCGGCAGTGTAAAACTGCATGTCGTCCATTTTACCGATATTCAGATGGAGATACGCAAAAGCTGTCAGGAGGACTATACCATTACTATGATGCGGCGTTTTATGTACCGCATAGCCCAGCGTATAGCTGAAAGCCGCAACGCTAAGGCTATATATACCGGTGAGTCGGTAGGTCAGGTAGCCAGTCAGACTCTGGAAAGCATGTTAGCGATTAATCAGGCTATTACCATGCCGGTATTACGTCCACTTTGTGGTTTTGATAAAGAGGAAATAATAAAATTATCTCAGAAGATCGGGTGTTTTGATATTTCAATTCGGCCTTATGAGGACTGCTGTACCATTTTTTTGCCGGAATTTCCTAAAATTAGACCTAAATTGGCGTATTGTCTGGCCATGGAGGAAAAAATGGATATAGATGGTTTAATTGAAGACGCTTTGTCTAAGAGTTACGTGTTGCATATCAAGAAGGATGGCAGTGAGTAATCCTCAGGTATAAGGCGAGTGCGAAAGAAGGTATGACGTTGAAAAACAGAATAATAGAATTTATGGAAGAACCGGATTTTCGTCCCATGAAGCCTCAGGATTTAGCGGTAAAGATGGAAATAGAAGACGAGAATCTGAAAGATTTTTTCGCCGCCTTACAGGAACTGGAAAAGGAAGGGCGGATCATACTTACGAAAAAAGGGCGTTATGGTCTTTGCCGTCATATGAATTTGATTGCCGGCCGTTTAGAGGGTCATCAGAAGGGCTATGCTTTTTGTATTCCTGATGATAAGGAGATCAAAGACCTCTATATTTCTTTTGATAATCTTCAGGGCGCCATGGACGGTGACAGAGTAATAGTTCGCAAGATAAAGGCTCATAAGTATGTCAACGGCCGGGAAGAAGGGGAAATAGTGCGTATTCTCACCAGGGCCAATCAGCGCTTAGTGGGTCATTTTGAGGAAAATGGTAGCGGTGGTTTTGTACGTCCTGACGAGAAGCGTATAGCTCAGTATATTTTTGTCTCAGAGGCTGATGCCTTAGGAGCCGCCGATGGCGATATTGTGGTGGTAGAGATTACACAATGGCCCAAAGGCGCCAGGCCGCCGCGGGGCAAAATAACGGAAATCATTGGTAAGGATAAAGATAAAGGCACTGATATGCTTAAGGTGATCCGTAAATATCAGCTGCCTGAGGAGTTTTCTGCTAAAGTGTTGGCTTATGGTGAGTCAGTGGCGAAAATCGGTTCCTCAGATTACGCTGACCGCCGTGATTTGCGGCAAGAGGTCATAGTCACTATGGATGGTGCTGACGCTAAAGATTTAGATGACGCTATTTCTCTCCAACTTTTGTCTAATGGCAATTATTTATTAGGTGTTCACATCGCAGATGTGGGTCATTATGTTAAAGTTGGCTCACCTTTAGATCGGGAGGCTTATAACAGAGGCACCAGTGTTTATTTCCCTGATCGGGTCATTCCTATGCTGCCGCCGGTATTATCCAACGGTATTTGTAGTCTCAATCCCCAGGAAGACAGATTGACTCTCAGCTGTGAAATGGAGATAGACAAAAAAGGCAAGGTAGTAAATTATGATATATTTGAGTCAGTGATCAAATCCCGTGCTCGCATGACTTATGAGGATGTCAATTTAATTTTAGAGGGTGAGGCGGCTCTGACCGCCAAGTATAGTGATTTAAAGGATTTATTTTTTGCTTTAGATGATTTGCGTCAAATCCTTTATAATAAAAGAGAAAAGCGGGGCGCTCTGATGTTTGATTTCCCTGAGGCTAAAGTTATAGTCGATGATGACGGCAAGCCTCTGGAAATAAAAAAGAGAATTCAGGGCAGAGGTGAAAGTATTATAGAGGAATGTATGATCGTGGCTAATGAGACAGTGGCTTCGGAATATTTCAATCGTGATATTCCCTTTATTTATCGTGTTCATGACGCGCCGCCGGAGGATAAAATTCTGGATTTAAAGGATGTTTTAGCGTCCTGCGGTATTACTTTAGGCGTAGGTGTTGAGGAGATAAAGCCATATACTTTCCAGAAAATTTTACAGGAGATAGAAGACAGACCTGAAGCCTATCTTTTACAGACTACGATTTTACGGACAATGAGTCACGCTCTTTACGATACGGAAAATCGGGGTCATTTTGGTTTGGCTTCTGACTGCTATTGCCATTTTACCTCACCTATACGCCGTTACCCTGACTTATGTATTCACAGAGTGATAAAGGATATTATACACATGCCCTACTTAGATGAGGAAAAGGGAGCCAAGCTTTGGCGGCGTTTGACAGATAGCGCTAATCAGAGCTCTATTCAGGAACGCAACGCTGAAGACGCCGAGAGGGAAGCCACCAATATTAAAATGGCTCAGTATATGGCTGGCAAGATCGGTGAGGAATTTGACGGCATAATTTCTGGTGTTACCGGTTATGGATTTTTTGTGGAATTAGAGAATACTGTTAATGGTTTGGTTCATGTATCCTCTTTAGAGGACGACTATTATGAATATCATGAAAATACCCGCACCCTTATGGGCAAGCATAACCGGGTTTGCTATCGCTTAGGCGATAAGGTGAGGGTAGTGGTGAGCCGGGTCAATCCTGAAGAACAGCTCATTGATTTTGAGCTGGCCAATACTGAAGATGAAGCGGAGAATAATTAATAATTAAGAAAGGATCATTTTATGACAAAACAGGATGGCGTAAAAACCGTGGCTACTAACCGCCGTGCTCGTCATGAGTTTATTATTTTAGAAACCTATGAGGCTGGTATTGCCCTTAAAGGTACGGAAGTGAAATCTCTGCGCCAGGGCAAAGCCAATCTTAATGATGCCTTTGGACGTATAGACAAAGGAGAATGTTACGTTTATGAGATGCACATAAGTCCCTATGAGTTTGGCAACCGTTTTAACGCTGATCCTAAACGCCCCAGGAAGCTTCTTTTACACAAGAGGGAGATTCGTAAGCTTCAGGGGGAGATTAAGGAAAAAGGCTTAACACTGGTACCTTTAAAGATTTATTTTGTCAGAGGTAAAGCTAAGATGGAATTAGCTTTGGCCAAGGGCAAAAAACTTTATGATAAACGTCAGGATATGGCGAAAAAAGACGCTCAACGACATATTGAGCAGTCACTGAAGAACTATGGACGAAGATAAGGCGGGAGAAATAAAGAATACAGCTACAGTTTTATGAAAATATTCTGATTCACTTATGTACTAATTGGGGAAGAGGAGGTCTGTTATGTTGATCAATAAAGTTACGGCGGTGGTCTTCAGTCCTACCGGGAGTACGAAAAGGTATGTCAGCGCCATAGCGGCAAAGCTTTCCAGCTCCTACCGGGTCATCGATCTTACGCTGACGGAAAACAGGGAAAAGCAGTATACTTTCGGCAGTGACGAACTGGTGTTATTTGGAGCACCGGTTTATTACGGCAGGTTACCCCTATTGTCCCAGGGTTTATTCAGCTCTTTAAGAGGAAATAATACGCCTGCTGTTTTTAATGTTGTTTATGGCAACAGAGAATATGAGGACGCTCTTTTGGAGGAACAGGATATTTTGGAATCTCAGGGTTTCGTAGGTATAGCCGCTGGCGCTTGGATAGGACCCCACAGTTTTTCCGACAAAATCGCGGCAGACAGGCCTGATCAAAGTGATGAGTCGGTAATAGAGGTTTTCGCCGCCAATATAGGCTCTTTATTGGCTGGAGACAGTTTAAGAAGCGGCAGTCTCAAGGTCCCTGGTAACAGACCCTATCGTGATATTACTCCTTTGCCTCTTTATCCCACCGGCAATGATAGCTGTGTTGATTGCCGTACCTGTGTAGGGATTTGTCCTACCGGGGCTATAGACGATGTAGATCCCACTAAGACGGATAGCGGTAAATGCTTAGTTTGTATGGCCTGTGTTAAAGAGTGTCCCTGGGAAGCCAGGGATATTTGGGAGCCGGCTTTTAAGGATATCAAGGCCCAGTTGGAGAGCAAGTTGCTGGTAGTGAGAAAGGAACCGGAAGTCTTTTTCATCGGTTAATGGCTGTTATTTGTTAATTGTATATAAGTATGAGGGGTAAGTAAAAGTTTTTATTTGGGGGTGCGTTATGGAGATTCTCGGTGATATTGTATTGTATATTATCATGGCTTGCTGCGGTATTGGCGCTGTAGCCACTATAGTAAAGGAAGATTCCGGCTTAGCTCAATCCTTCCATGACGGTTTACACGCTATGGCCTCACTTTTTTTGCCAATAGTAGGTTTAATGGTTTCGGTACCCTATTTGGTTATAGGTGTGGAAAAAATTTTTGGTCAAATGTTTCGCTCTATCGGCGCTGATCCTGCCATTGCGGCGGCGGTATTTTTGCCGGCGGACTGCGGTGGCTACGCTCTCTTTTTAGCATTAGCCCGCAGTCCTGAGGTGGTGGTCATAGCCTTGATAGTAGCTATTACCACTGCTTCTACTATCGCTTTTAATATTCCTGTGGGTCTTTCCATTTTGGAGAAGAAGGATCAGCCATATTTGGCTTTAGGCGCCATGAGTGGTTTTCTTTCTATTCCCTTTGGCATTTTCATTACTTGTCTTATTATTATGATTACTAAGCCTGCAATACGCACATCCTTTACCACAACCGGCGCGGCGGAATATGTGGTTAATTTAAGTATGTCCACGGTTTTAATTAATCTGTTGCCGATTATTATTTTCTGCGTTCTTTTGGCCTTGGGCTTAAAGTTTTTCCCCAAGGCCATGGTCAAAGGTTTTATGATTTTCGGTAAAGTATTGCTTTCCCTTCTGACCCTCATAGCGGCGGCTTCAATCATACAGCATTACACTGGTGTTTTTTCTCTCATTTTTGGCGGTTGGGGTTTTGATCCCATGTTAGCTGATGCTGATGAGTCCTTCCGGGCCATTGAGCTTTTAGGTTCTATTGCCATGATGCTGACTGGAGCTTTCCCTATGGTTTATTTGATTCGTAAGTTTTTTGGCAAGGGCTTGGCGAAGATTGGTGCTTTAGCCGGATTAGACGAAACCGGCAGTGCCGGTTTGCTGGCTACCATGGCCAATGGTGTAGCTCTTTTTAATATGGTCAAGGATATGAAACCCACTAATAAGGTTATATGCATAGCCTTTACTGTCTGCGCCGGCTATTGTTTAGGTGACTGGATAGCTTTTAATGTCAATTTCCAGCCCAACTTGGTGGTGCCGGTATTTCTTGGCCAGCTTTGCGGCGGTATAATAGGTATTATTTTTGCCCGTCTGATAGCAGTACCTCAGGTAAAAAAGATGTCTGAAGCAGAGCCAGAGCGTAGTGAGGCTCAGGTTTTAAATTAGAAGCGGCAAAGGCCAAAAAGCTCTCCCAGTAGGGGGAGCTTTTTTTACTTTTTACATAGTTTAAGGTTTATAATCATATCTTTGTTATTAAAGAGAAAAAGTAAAAGGTGGTCATAGAATGAGAAGAGAAAGGTCTCCCAAAAGGATAATATTGACTATGGCGGCTTTAGCCGTGGCGGTAATTGCCTGTTGTTATTATTTCGCTTTAGGGAGCGGTAATTTAACGGCGGCGGTCAGCGGCGGCGCCAAGAAACCCATTTACTCAGTAGCAACAGAGGAAAAAAAAATAGCTTTTTCCTTTGACGCTACCTGGGGTGCTGAACATACCCAGGATATTTTGGAGATTTTAGAGAAGTATGATGTTAAAACTACCTTTTTTTTAGTGAATATCTGGTTAGAGGAATATCCGGAAATGGCGGCAAAGATAGGAAAAGAGGGACATGAGATCCAGCTTCACTCCACTACTCATCCTCATTTTCCTCAGCTGTCATCTGAAGATATGGCCGGGGAGTTAAAGGCTAATGCCGCTAAAATCAAGGAGATCTGCGGTACGGAAACGACACTTTTTAGACCCCCTTTTGGTGATTATGACGATACAGTGATAGAGACAGCTCACAGCCTGGGTTTAGAGGTTATTCAATGGTCGGTAGACAGCCTGGACTGGCAGGATATAACCGCTGCTGAAATCTGTGGCAGGGTAAAAGAAGGAGTTGCTCCTGGCAGTATTGTTTTATTCCATAACAACGGCTTGCATACTGCTGAGGCTTTAGCTCAGCTTATTCCTTATTTTCAGGATGAGGGTTATGAAATAGTGCCGGTTTCCGCCTTAATTTATCAGCGGGATTACACAGTAGATATAATGGGTGTCCAGCGCAAAAATTAGTCCATCTTTCATTGCCTTGGGACGGGAAAAATAGTATAATTAGCGTATATATGTGGTTTTAGGTCAGAAGTGGCCGGTGAGATGTTGCTGTTATGTGGTTATCCGCCAGTGTTCAGCGGAATCTTATCTATCCGCGCTGATTACGGAAGGCGGCTCTTACTAAGGCAGTATGTTTTAAAGGGTGGGAATATTTAGTTCATAGTTAAGGTTTTTTTAGTTTAGTTAGAGGTGGGTGATAATAATGCTGTGTTTTGATAAGCCTGGTCCCCAAAATACCCAGGCCTTAATGAATGAGGTTATAAAAACTGCTCAGGAGAAAAATATAAGTAAAATAGTGGTAGCTTCTACCACGGGGAGGACAGCCGCTTATCTTTTGGGTCAAGGTTTTGATGTGACTGTCGTATCTCATCAGGCGGGTTACCAGCAAAAAGGAGGTCAG
>CAWVFN010000006.1:0-9913 GCA_963928475.1 Bacillota bacterium | reverse complement strand
CAGGCTCGCGATAGGTAAAAACTAAATATCCTCCCTGCCGCAGATTGCGGTAACAAGTGCCCAAATAAGCCTCTAAGTCATCATAAGAGGCTAAATGATGGACAGTATCTCCTAAAGCGTAAATCAGGTCATAGCTATCCTCCCTGGCAAAGGAGGTCATATCTCCCTGAAACAGACAGGTTTTTAAACCTTGTGCCCGCAATTTGCCTGACAGAACCTCTAACATAGCCGCTGATATATCAAGGGCATCTACTTTATGACCATTACGCAGCAGGGGTAAAAGATGACCGCCGCTGCCGGCACCTAAGTCTAAAATAGACTTGGCACCTAAATCATCTATCAAATAATGCAGGGATTTTGCCTCATCATCATATTCCATAAAATCCATAAACTCATCATAATATGGTGCTAAATTATCATAAGCTTTCATTATTCCTGTTCCATCTCTTCCTTGGCAATGATTTCCTCTCCGTTATCATCGAAACGGGTAAATACCGCATCCTTCCATAGACGGGGCAGATTAAAATATTCATTCTCTTCCGGCATAAAAATATGGACGACTAAATCGCCATAATCCAGGAGAATCCAGCCTCCATTCTCATAGCCTTCTTTACGCAGAGGCATTTCTCCTTCCGCCTCTAACTTCTCCATTATTTCATCAGCTATGGCCTGAGTCTGGCTCCTATTGTGTCCTTGCACAATAAAAAATATATCTGCTATCTCAGTAATTTCAGACACATCCAAAAACAGAAGCCCATAGCCTTTTTTAGTCACTGCCGCCTCCTTGGCAATAACCGCTTTTTCTTTACCTGTCATCAACAAATCTCCTTTAATAATTTTTCATACATTTTTATTGTTTTCTGATGGGGTTCTATACCTCTTGTCCGCAAATAATCAAAGGAACCCTCTATACCTCGGAGCAAAGCCTTGTTCAAATCCTCAAAAGCTAAGCGGCGCAGTGTCTCAACACCGTCATAACACCGTAAAGGCTCTATCTCATCGGCCAAATAAATGATTTTATCCAACAAAGACATGCTTTCAGACCCTAAGGTATGTTTTTCCATAGCGGAAAGTATATCTTTGTCTGCAATACCATAGTTCTCCTGGGCCACCACTGCACTGATAAAACCATGTAATAAAATGGGATACTGTTTCTCCTGCGGTGATAGCCGATACCCATGTTCCGCAGCTATGCTCAGAAGCTGTTGCTCCGGCATTTCCCTGGCTATATCATGAAAGATCCCAGCCAAATATCCCTTCATAGGATCAGCTCCCCATCGCCGGGCTAAATCATAACTGTATGACGCTACAGAACGGCAATGAGCCCAGCGTTTGGCGGAAAGTGGTTCAATTTCTATCATTTTCCTACTCCTGCTTATAGAGATTGTTTTTATATATATATTCCTCGGTTTTTTCGGGCAAAAGATACTTTATTGACTTGCCAGCTCCTGTCAGCTGACGTATTTCCGAAGAGGATATAGCCAAGGCGGTGACATTGAAATAAAATATCTTTTCCCGGTAAGCCTCAGGTAAATACTGATCTTTATTAAAAACATAACCAGGACGGGTAGCCGCTATAAACTTGCACTTAGCCATGAGTTCGTCTACCTTATACCATGACATGATAGCTTTTATAGCGTCAGCGCCGGTAATAAAGTAAATTTCTGTTTCTTTGCCATATGCATCAATAAAAGCATCTACCGTATCAGCGGCGTAGGAATAACCTTCCCTGTCCACCTCCACCCGGGAAAGAGTAAAGGCAGGATTAGAGGCTATCGCCAGCTCCACCATGGCACAGCGATGTTCCGCCGGGGTTATAATAATATCCTTTTTATGGGGAGGCCTTCCCGATGGCACAAAGACGACTTTATCCAGGTTAAATTCCTGGCGCACCTCTTCAGCGGTAACTAAATGACCGTAATGTATGGGATCGAAGGTGCCTCCCATTATCCCTATTTTTTTCATTTTATCCTCTAATCTGTCCTGTGCCGTAAATGACATATTTTTCCGAAGTCAGGGCTTTTAGACCCATAGGGCCTCTGGCATGCAATTTTTGAGTGCTTATACCTATCTCAGCGCCGAAACCAAATTCATTGCCATCAGTAAACCTGGTCGAGGCATTGACATAAACCGCCGCAGCATCTACCTGATTCAAAAAGGTCTGAGCATTGGTATAACTTTCCGTAATAATCGCCTCACTGTGGCCAGTGCCGTGACGTCTGATATGAGACATAGCATCAGAAATATCATCTACTATAGCAACAGCCATAATCAAATCAAGATATTCCTTATCCCAATCCTCTTCTGTGGCGGGAACAGCCTGGGGCCACAGGGAACAGGTGCGTTTACAACCCCTGATTTCTACGGGTTTATCTTTCAGTCTTTCCGCCAGTAAGGGGAAGAAATCAGCGGCCACGTCCTTATGCACCAGCAGAGTCTCCATAGCGTTGCACACCGCCGGTCTTTGGGTCTTAGCATTAAAAACAATTTCTGCCCCCATGTTAAGATCAGCGTATTTATCAATATAAACATGGCAGTTACCTACACCTGTCTCAATCGCCGGAATAGAAGAATTATTTACCACAAATTGAATCAAACCCGCACCGCCCCGGGGAATGACTACATCTATATACTCCCTTAAAGTTAAAAGACAGGCCACAGCTTCCCGTTCAGTGGTTTCTACCAGCTGAATACTGTCAGCTGGAATGCTGACACGAGCTAAACCACGGCGCAAAATATCGGTTAGGCACTTATTAGAAGCCAAAGCCTCACTGCCGCCTTTTAAAATCAAAGCATTCCCTGTTTTTAAAGCCAAACCAGCGGCGTCCACCGTAACATTGGGACGAGCCTCATATATTATGGCCAAAACACCTAAAGGCACCCTCTTCTTGCCAATTTCTAAACCATTGGGACGCTTCCACATGGAAATAGTCTCACCTATAGGATCACTTAACTTTATAAGCTCCTCTAAGCCAGAGGCCATCCCTTCGATTCTATCTTCATTTAGCATAAGCCTATCCAATAAAGCTTTAGTGAGCCCCTTCTCTTTGCCCCTGGCTAAATCAGCGGCATTAGCTTTAAGAATAGCCTCCTTTTCCGCCCTTAAAAGATCTGCCATGGACTGTAAAGCCTTATTTTTAGTATTAGCGTCTAATTGGGCCACCGTGGGAGATACCCTTTTCGCTTTTTGTCCCATGGCCTCCATATAATCTTTTATTGTTTCTTTATTTGCCGTCATATTCATCAGTCCTTTAACACTAAATTATCACAATGTATCAGCTCATAAATACCATTTTCACTACTGGACTTTTTCCCTTTTACCGCCGCTGCTTCGGCAAAATCATAATTGGCTATGCCCCTGGCGATCTCTTTACCGTCAATATCCAATACAGCGATGACATCACCGCACTGAAAATCTCCATTTACCGACCCTATGCCTACAGGTAATAAGCTTTTGCCCCGCTTTAAGGCGGCTACAGCGCCATTATCCGCCACCACGGAACCTGCTAAAGCACTGCCATGAGCAATCCAGCGATCCTTATGGCGCAAACCGTGTTTATGAGGATAAAAAATAGTACAGTTATCGTCGCCTCGAAAGATAGACCGCAGTTGTTCTACCTTTTTTCCATTAGTAATCACCAAAGGGATACCGCTTTCCGCCGCTATTTTCGCAGCGTCTACCTTGGAACGCATGCCGCCGCTGCCCATTTCCGTACCGACACCGCCGGCAATGGAATAAATATAATCGTTAATCTCCCGTACCTCTTTAATCATCTCAGCCTGAGGATTGCGCCGGGGATCATCACTGTAGAGTCCCTCTATATCAGACAGCAATACCACTAAATCTGCGTCAATCAAACCGCCTACCATAGCGCTTAGGGTATCATTTTCACCAAATTTTATTTCCTCAAAGGCTACAGTGTCGTTTTCATTGATTATGGGAATAATCCTATCCTGAAGCAATACATTTAAAGTATTTCTGGCATTTAGATAACGCCGCCGGTCAGAAAGATCATCTCTGGTCAATAAAATTTGTCCCACACCAATGCCGCAGGGTGAGAAAAAAGCATCGTACATAGTCATGAGCTTAGTCTGGCCAATAGCTGCCGACGCCTGCTTTTCCGGTATGGCGCTGGGTTTTTTTTGCAGACCTAAATCTCCCCAGCCTAAACCGATGGCCCCGGAAGATACTAAAATTATATCTTTGCCATTTTTATGCAAATCAGACCATAACGCGACTAATTGATGAATCACACCGCCGTCAAAGCCGCCTTCTTCAGACATTAAAGTACTGCTGCCAATTTTAAATACGATTCGTTTAGCGTTTTTTACCGCTTCAGACACGATATGTACTCCTTTTTCTTAATTTTTATTTACGGTTTATAATATTTAATAATAACATATATACTGATAATATGGCAATGAAAAAGAAAAAAATTATACAAATTACTTGACCTACAGCAAATCTTGAGTTTATTATATTGGATAGCATTAAAATTAATACACATAAGGAGTTTGCCATGTCTATGAAATCTGCTGACCTAAAGGAAGAAGAAAAAGAATACAAAGACGAAACACAAAGGCGCTGGGGCGAAACCAAAGCCTATCAAGAAAGCGCTGAAAAAACTGCTCAGCGCGGTGAGGAGGAATCAGCGGTCATAAAAAAAGAAATGAATGCTATAATGAAAGAATTTGCCGCCCACACCCAAGACGATCCCCAAAGTGAAATTTTACAGGATTTGGTCAGACGCTGGCAGGAACACTTAACAAAGTATTATTATCAAGCTGACAGAGAAATCTTAGCGGCTTTGGGCAAAATGTATATTGCCGATAAGCGCTTCCAGGATAATATAGATAAGTATGGTAAAGGAACAGCCAAAATACTCTCTCAAGCCATTGCTGTTTACACTTCCCATAAATAGAGTAAAGGGTGCCCTATAGGGCACCCTTTTACTGCCGTTAAGACTAAGCTGCTGCCTGCTCTATCTTAACTATTTACCGCATTAGTCAAAAGGAAGCAGGGAAATATCTCTCTTTCCAACTACTAAGAGATTTTCACTCTCTATGACTTCAAGGTGGGATGATAATTTTGCTCTATATTAAGCTGCCAAATCCAATTGAGGCAACGCGGTAGCGGAAGAACCTGAGGTTGTATAAGGTTCATACTCATGCTTGGTGATGGATTTGTCCAAAGTACCGTTTAAGAAGGCTTTGACATCATCAGCTACTTGCTGGGATTCTTCCCAATGGAGGTTATGACCTCTGTTTTCATAGGTGATAAATTGATAATCCACACCGGCTTCACTCATCTGTTCTTTAACAACATCCTGGGCGCTGGCGCCTATGAGATAGTCAATGCCGCCATAGAGTACCAGAACTTCTATATCAGCGTTCTTTAAGAGACGAGCCTGGTAATCAACGGGGAATTGTACCTGCCAGGTATCAAGAGGATAATTGTAACATTCAGTCATAGCGAACTGATGGAAGATTTCCGGTACAGGGTTGGTATTATAATACCACCATTCAACATAATCCCAAGTTACACCTTCAAAGGTGGGGCTTTCAGGATCATAGATATTATAGGAATCATCAGGATTTTCAGAATTGGTACCGATCATGCTGGTGGATTCCAAGATGAGTTTATCGACCTTTTCAGGATAATCCATGGCAAAAGCCTGAGCGTTGACGCTGCCCATAGAATGACCCATTACACTGGCTTTTTCCAATCCCATTTCATCCATGAAACAGGCTATATCCCAAGCAAAAACAGAACGGTCGTATTTTTTCATATCTGGTTTATCTGTATCGCCATGTCCTCTCTGATCGGGGATATAGAGATGATAATCATCAACCAAATAAGGTACTAACAGGGACCAGGAACGGCTGGAGTCAGTCATACCATGGAGTAATACCAAATCCTCGCCATCAGGATTACCCATTTCAATATAGGCCATATTTATGCCGCTGTCCAATTCCACATAGTGTTTGAAGTTATTCCAATCGCCCTGAGGAATGGAATCGAGCTGTTTGATCAAACGGCCTTTCTTGTTAAAGTAAGGTGCAGGATCAGCGCCGGTAGCTTCTACAGGCGGATCTTCTTTAACACCTACAGGATATTCTTCAGGTGCTTCTATAGCAGCAGGTTCAGTGCTGTTAAAGAATTCCAGTACTTCGCTGGCGATCATAGCGGGATCTTCCCAATGAACATTATGTCCCATACCTTCATGGCAGATATATTGAACTTTATCGCCATATACTTCCTGGAACTGTTCACGTACGCTGGCGTCCATGAGATAATCATCTTCACCATATATTACCAAAGCGGGAATATCAGCTAAATCCTGGGGTTCTTTTAATTCAGCGCCGATAGCGCGCCAGGCTTCCAAAGGCAGCCAAGAAGCTTCATATTTAGCCATGGCAAGGAAGTCTTCATCGACAGGAGCATCGTTATAATACCACCAATCCATATATTCAGAATCGATAGGCAAGGAAGTGAAAGGATCTTCGAAATAGGTGTTATCTCTTTCATCTGCAGGAGTATTATCGCTTACAGCTCTGGCGGATTCAAATACCACCCGGCTGACTCTTTCAGGATAATTCAAAGCTACTAACTGAGCTATACCGGCACCACGAGAATGACCCATGAGATTTACTCTTTCCAAACCCATAGCGTCAAGGAAGCAAGCTACATCATAGCCTTTGAGGCCGTCTTCAATACGTTGGATACCGCCGGTAGGAGTAGCGCCATGGGCTCTCATTTCCGGAATATAAATGTGATAATCCTGTAAGTAGGGCACCAACATGGACCAGGAACGGCTGCTATCGGAGGAACCATGAATAAGTACCAAAGGTTCACCTTCAGGATCACCCATTTCGATATAAGCCATTGTCAAACCATTTGATAATTCAACATATTCTTTGCGGCTGGTCCAATCCTGCTGAATAGCATTATCCAAGGTATTGGCAAATACTTGAGCTGTTTCGCCTCTGGTGGCAAAACCTTTGGGATTGAGATTATTCTTATCATCGCCATTAAATATGCAGGCTTGATAAGTAAAGGTCATGGCGTCTACAGCGTATTTAGAAATAACGCCGACGTCATCAAAGGTGGCAACGTTCTTAGAGCTGATGGCATATAAATCCAAAGCTCCTTGTTCATTGGCTTCATAGATTAATTTAGCCATATCCTGGCGTTTAATAGGATCGTTAGGTGCAAAGGCTGTTTCTGAAATACCAGTTATTATACCGGCAGAGTAGAGCTGAGCTATATCATCATAAGCCCAGAAAGTCTCAGGGACATCCTTAAAAGGTAAAGTAGCTTCATCGTCAGCGGTTAATGAAGAAATATCCAATTTCAACACTCTATTTAACATTGTGGCAAATTCCGCTCTTGTTACAGTGTTGTTAGGACGATAGGTGTTATCACCATAACCTTCAACAACGCCCTGAGCATACATTTCCTGTACTGCGTCTTTTGACCAGTGGTTGCTTATATCAGTAAAAGGCAAATCACTGCTGTCCGCCAATACGCCAAAGGAAAATACCAGAATCAAACACAGGGCTACAACTGATAATAATCCAGTATTTTTTTTCATTGTCTACCTCCTTCTAGAATTCGAGAAAAAATTTAACCGCGGTTTATATAGAAATATTAAACCTTCTCCCAAGGGTAGAGTCAACTTTTTGACGCCATTTTTAACTGCTATTTTTTTTATTTTGACAAAAATTTATACTCCCTTATAGGGTAAAGTAATATTATTTCTCATTCTTTTTCCTAAAAAATTACCTTAGGCAATTTTAACTATCACCTAAGGTTAGTAGCTATAATTAATTTAGTAATAAAATTACTACTCCCGTCCCTTTAAGGGAATCAGAATTTCCGTTACAAAATCATCTTCCCTATCCACACTTGTCTCGTCTATTATATAACGCTCAAAAGAACGGTTATCTGCCGGGAAACCATTTTCATTTCCCCAGGCCAGCATAGTCTCATAAGTTTTTATAATATTATGGCGTGACCCTAAATGAATACCGCTTATTGCCGTAAAATCGCCGATAAAATTTGTTCTGATATGACGGCTGCTAAGAGGGTGTATCTCCATTTGTCTGATATAATGCTGATATTCACCAGACAAACGCTTATTAAGAAAAGGATACTCCATATAAATAGAGCCATAAGCCACCTGCCCCACACTTTCTGTAGAATCACGCATAGAAGAATCCTCATACACAAAAACCGTCTCAATTTTAGGCACATGGCGCAGACCTATGGGAAGCTCATCCATATTATGGTACATTTTTCCCTCAATCAAAAGGTTCAGCCAAACGCTCATGGAATCTTTCTGCATAATGGCGTTTGTTATAGCATCTTCTCTTTTTTGCAGGTCCTTTTCAAACTTGCCGATTAAAGAATCAAGATCCGGAGCAAAGAGGAAATCTCGAATTTCCTCTAAAGATAAACCCATGTATTGGTAATATTTAATGCTGCGAAGTCTGATAACAACGTCTTCATCATAATAGCGATAACCGCTGTTTTTATCTCTGCGGCTGGGTTTTAAAAGTCCTAATTTATCATAATAACGCAGAGTTTTTAAAGACATATTAGTTCGTCTGCTGACTTCCCCTATAGAGTACTCTTTTTGTGTCCTTTCTTTACTGTCATCCATAGCTAATCTCCCGCTGTCTAAAAAGTTAAATGAACATTATTTATATAAATATTTTAGCAAAAATTATGACAAAAAACAATCATTAAAAGCAGATGAAAATAGTCATAATGACATTGATTTGACAAAAAATGACTGTTATTTTATACTATTTAAATACTTTCTGAATTATATAAATTTATGATTTTTGGAGGGAAACATGAATGGGGAAAAATATTTGAAAATATCCGGTATTCTCCTGGTTTTAGGCGGGGTAGTAACAGCCTTTATGTACGGAGCCATAGGACTTTTGTTGGGAGTAGGAGCTTCCAGTATCCATGATCCTATTATGTCCCTTGGCGGTCCCCTCGTCACTCTGGCTTTTATTGCCCTGCTTTTAGCTGGTATCTATCAAATAATCGTCGGTATTTTAGGCATAAAATACGGATCTTATTATCAAAAAGCGGATTTATTATTTATTCTGGGAATTATTTTAATAGTTATAGATCTCATCAGCTGGCTGATCTACGGCAGTGCCGGCAGCTTCTCCATTTCTACAATTCTGAGCATAGCCTTAAATATACTCATACCAGCCATGTATACCTACGGAGCCTTTTTAAACAAAAAAGACTTATCCTAAACTTGGTCAGCACACCTATAGCCATAATGTTCGTCATATATCTCTTATAAATAACGAATAATTAAAGAAGTGGTAATTATGCGTAACATTATCTTACTCGGTTTAGTCAGTTTTTTCGCGGATATCAGCACAGAAATGATCTACCCAATCATTCCCTTGTATCTCACCGGCGTCTTAGGGGCTACCCCGGCTTTAATCGGTGTTATTGAGGGAATCGCTGAAAGCATGGCCTCTTTTCTCAAAGTAGGGAGCGGTTATTTTACCGATAAATATAAACATAAAAAGGCCGTGGCTTTTGTCGGCTATGGTATGGGTCTTATCTACAAGCTGATTTTAATATTTGCCGCCTCTTGGGTAGGAGTTCTCATCGCCAGAGTCACTGATAGAATAGGCAAGGGTCTGCGCACATCCCCCCGAGATGTCTTAGTGACAGAAAACTCAAAAAGACGTGACAGAGGGAAATCTTTTGGTATTCATAAAGCCATGGATATGGCTGGCTCCGCTATTGGTATCCTCATAGCCTACTTTCTTCTGGCAGAAGGCAGTATAGATTACACTCATATATTTATTATATCCATATTTCCTCTGCTTATAGGCTTAGCCGCTTTATTGCAGGTTAAAGAAAAAAAAG
>CAWVFN010000005.1:0-8781 GCA_963928475.1 Bacillota bacterium | reverse complement strand
GGAGTCTTTTCTGCTTGTACCACCCTCAGCGCTGTAGAGCTTCCCGCGGATTTAACCTCCATAGGAAAAAGTGCCTTTTATAATTGCGGCAGCCTCAGCGCTGTAGAGATTCCCGCTAATGTCACCACCATAGGCGACTCTGCCTTTACCTGGTGTGAGAATCTGGCTACTGTTACGGTTTTAGCTAATGACCCCCCTGCTTTAGGCTCTAATGTCTTTGATTCTTGTAATAATCTGTCCGCCATTTACGTTCCCGCTGGTACTGTAGATACCTACATAGCGGCTGAAGGTTGGAGTGCCTATGCTAATAAAATAGTCGCTGTAGAGAACAACAGCTGGGTCTATGATGCGGAAGCTAATAGGTTGACCCAAGGCGAAATAGTTCTCGAGAATGTTACCAATATTGGTGATAGTAGCTTAATTATAGGTAGTAATGACGGGTTCAGCGGTAGTACGCTGGATCTCAGTGGTACTATAATAGACAGCAATGATAACAGTTATAGTATTACAGCCATAGGTGGCAGTGCCTTTAATCATTGCAGCGAGCTCAGCGCTATAGAGCTTCCCGAAACGTTGACCTCCATAGGCGCCAGTGCCTTTAATCATTGCACCAGCCTCAGTGCTATAGAGATTCCTGATAGTGTCACCGCCATAGGAGAATATGCCTTTAATTATTGCAGCAGCCTTAGTGCTATAGAGATTCCAGATAAGGTCATCTCCATAGAAAACACTACCTTTGGCAACTGTGCTAACCTTGAAACAGTGATTTTACCCCAAGGTCTTGAAACTATAGGTGTTTACTCCTTTTCTGACTGTATCAGCCTTAGTGCTATAGAGATTCCCGCTAATGTCACCACCATAGGAGACTCTGCCTTTTTCGGGTGTGACAACCTGACGACTGTTACTGTTTTAGCTGTTACCCCCCCTGCTTTAGTCTCTAAAGCCTTTAATTCTTGTGATAAACTGTCCGCCATTTACGTTCCCGCTGATAGTGTAGATACCTACAAAGTGGCTGAAGGGTGGAAAGACTATGCTCATATTATTAGACCTTTCGGCGTAAATCTTTATAGAATTACTATCAATTGTGAGCCTGATAATTTGGGTCATTGTTTGATCGATGGCTATACTATTGATTCAGAGTATTATGCCACAGAAGGTGAAGAAATTACCTTAGTAGCTACACCCATATCTGGTGCCAATTTCATTTCCTGGCGACAGGATGGTGCGGTAGTTTGTGACAGTGCTTCTTATACCTTTACGCCCACGAAAGATACTGATTTGACAATGGTTTTCACTATAGATATGAACATTACAATTACCCCAGATAGTAAGACTTTTGATGCTCAGATCGAGGGTTATGAATCTCTGGAACCTGCGGAATTTACCATTGAAAATCATACTGGGAGTAATATCTTAACCATTTCTCTCAAATTAAGTGGTGGAAATAAGGATAAGTTTACCCTTAGTGATAGTGAACTCGGCACTTTAGAAGATGGTAGTCAAACAACCTTTACTGTAGTGCCACAAACAGGACTTTCAGCGGGTACCTATACGGCGAACATAGAAATAATCGTTAATGGTATGATTGTGGATTCTAAACCCCTTAGCTTTACTGTAACAGAAGCAGATAAGTATGAAATATCCGCAAGCGAATCTAATTTAGACTTTGGTGAATTAACAGAAGGTTATGAACAGCCAGCCGCTCAGGAAGTGACTATTACCAATACAGGTAATCAGACAGTTACCCTGACTCAGCCAACCTCTGAAAATTATGTAATAGGTGAACTTTCTGTAAACGAGTTAGCACCTGGTGCAAAAGCCTCCTTTACAGTCCAGCCTAAATCTGGTTTAACTGCAGGTTCCTATGGAGAAACCTTAGTGGTGACAGGCAGTAATGATACAAAAGCGGAAGTAAAACTTAGCTTTACTGTGGAAAAAGTACTGGTGAACCCCTTTATTGATGTGAAAACGAGCAACTGGTACTATGATGACGTCATGTATGTCTATGCAAAAGGACTCATGAACGGTGTTGGTAATGATCTTTTCGCGCCAGACTCTTATATCAGCAGAGCCATGATTTGCACAGTATTATGGCGTATGGAAGGAAGCGCCAAAGTAGATTTAGCATTTAGTTCCTTTAGTGATGTTAAGGACGGTGAATGGTATACAGAAGCCATTCTCTGGGCGGAAGCCAATGGTATAACAAAAGGTTATGGCAATGGTGAGTTTGGTGTTAACGATAATGTTACCCGTGAACAGTTAAGTGTCTTCCTTTATCGTTACTCGGTTTATAAAGGTTATAGTGTTGAAACGACAGGCAGTCTCTCTGGCTTTAAGGATAAGGACAAAGTTTCTGACTGGGCGGTAGATGCCATGGAATGGGCTGTAGGTATTGATTTGATCAATGGTCGGACAGAGGATACCTTAGTGCCTGATGGCACAGGCAAACGTTCTGAGCTTGCTGCTTTGCTCCATCGTTTTTGTGAAATCAAATTTTGATCCTTATTTTTCAGTCAGCAATTCCCTGGTGAAAAGGTTTCTTTAGAGAGACTTTGGAGGATGGCTCATAAAATTAGGCAGCGGTTCTGACTTTAGTCAAAGCCGCTGCCTTAATCCTTTATTTTTGCAGAAAATCAGGGCGGAGATTTGTTACTTTAAAGGGCAAAAGTGTATAGTAAAAGCGGTAGTTTTTTTACTTTGTATCTTTTATAATAATTCTACAGTGAGGAGGTATGAACCATGTATTTAGGGGCCAATATGCTGAAAGCCAGGAAGAAAAAAGGGTTATCCCAGGAAGAAGTAGCCGCCAAATTAGGAGTAAGCAGGCAGACGATCTCGAAATGGGAGCTTGATGAAACTGTCCCTGATATTTATCAAGCCAAGAAGTTGTCTTTGTTATATGGTCTTTCTTTAGATGAGCTTATATATTTTGATATTGAGGTAAGTAACCTCCAGGAGATGATAGCCAATACCAGTGAGGAAACCACCAAAAAAATAGATTGGACTAAGGTATGGAGTAAGAAGTATCCTATTTTAGAGACCTATCAGCAGGAAGTTAATATTGAGATATATGCCGCGAAATTAAAGGAATTGATCACTGCTTTAAAGAAAGAATACAGCTATAGTAATTTAGATGCTTTTTTAGTTCTCAAAGATATTCTCGCCGGACTGTGGCAAAGTAAAAGGGCATAAGTACCGAAGGTTATAGATTATTTTTTGTCTAAAGACTTATGGAGGCATAAATATTATGTACGAGTTGATACAAGTGACAGATTGCAGTTATTATATTGAGAGCCCCGCAAAGATAGGATTGGTAAAGCTGAATGAAAATGATGTTTGCTTGATAGACAGCGGCAATGATAAAGACGCCGGCAGAAAGGTGCGGCAGAAACTTGACGCTAATCAATGGAAGCTGCGAGCCATATATAATACACATTCCAATGCCGATCATATAGGGGGCAATAGGTATTTGCAGAAGCAGACCGGCTGTAAGATCTATGCTCCCGGTATAGATTGTGCTTTTACGCGTTATCCCATATTGGAACCATCCTTTTTATACGGCGGCTACCCCTGTAAGGATCTTAGACATAAGTTTTTGCTGGCTCAGGAAAGCGATGTAGAATACTTGACTGAGGACAAATTACCTCCAGGTTTTACAATAATCAAATTGCAGGGTCATTTTTTTGATATGGTTGGTTTCCGCACTCCGGATAATGTTGTTTATCTTGCTGATTGTCTTGCCAGCCGTGAAACCTTGGATAAGTACCAAATCGTATTTATTTATGATGTAGCAGCCTATATTAAGACTCTTGAGATGGTTAAGTCTTTAAAGGCTGAACTGTTTATTCCAGCCCATGCCCCAGCGTCAAAGGATATTACTGATTTAGCCCAGTATAACATTGATAAAGTTCATGAGGTTAGCGGGAAGATCATCGATATATGTAGAGAGCCGCTTTGTTTTGAAGAGATCTTGCAGTGTTTATTTAGAGATTATGCTTTAACTATGAATTTTGAGCAGTATGTCCTTATAGGCAGTACCCTTCGTTCCTATCTGGCCTGGCTAAAAGATAGTGGTGCTTTAACTATGAGGTTTGAGGATAATCTGATGCTGTGGCAGAGTATAGATTAAGTTTACTAAAAAGGCCATTTTTGAGAATTTTTACTCAAGGATAGAGAGAAAGATATGTATTTTTTTGACCGCAAGGATGATTATATAGCCTTAAAGATAGATAATTCTTTTGTTTCCCCTCATTAGTAGAAAGACTAATGTAGGGGAAATGAGGTTTTTATTTTGTGACATGATCAGTTTGATTGTGGGGGTTATATTATCTTAAAAAAAGAGTTCCTATAGTCTTTGAAAGGCCATAGGAACTCTTTTTGTGGAGCGGGTGAAGGGAATCGAACCCTCGTATACGGCTTGGGAAGCCGTCGCTCTACCATTGAGCTACACCCGCAAATATTATAAGACCATCTTGCGATGGTCTTAACTGACTGATGGTGACGCGTAGGGGATTCGAACCCCTGAATGCCAGCGTGAAAGGCTGGTGAGTTAAGCCGCTTCTCCAACGCGCCAAAAAAATGGTAGCGGTGACTGGATTTGAACCAGTGACACCCCGGGTATGAACCGAGTGCTCTGACCACTGAGCTACACCGCCACAGCGAATTATATTATCATATAAAATTATGGAAATGTCAAGTAGTAAACGAAAAATTTTTTAGTTTTCCCGCCTTTTTAGAAAAAAATTTCCATTTTTATAGATCAAGGTGTCGACCTCGGACCAATTTTGTATATTTTGACTGCGCAGATAGTCTAATACTGTATCCTGTTTTAAACCGCTGTTGTTCCAGGCCCAGGGATCAATATTACCATGGCTGGCTATATAGTAAGATGATTGTTCCCCGAAAAACCTAGGTGTGACAGGTGAAGCTTCGCTTTTGAGAATCACGCTGAACCTGCCGGAGGGCTCAAGATTAGCTATATCCACGTCACTTTCATCGCGCAATCCTTTGATTCTTAGTTCTTCCATAAGTGCCTCCATATCGATTCTATTAGTGCTAAGGTTTTTCTTTAAGATTTTTCCATTGCGGATTACGGGTATAGGTTTGCCTTCCATAATTTTTTCTACTTTAGGGATTTTAGCGTAGATGGCAGATAGTGATATTTGCAGAACTGTTAATGTCCCTATGGCTATAAGAGGCAAAACTATGCCTGTATGGTTGGCGCTTAAAGGCGATCCCATTATTTCTCCTATGCCAAGTACTATTACATAATCCAGGGGCTCCATATCCCCAAGGGAACGATATCCCATAAGTCGAAAACAGAGTAACGTAAAAAGAAAAAGCAGAATAGTTTTGCCTATTGTTATTGCGGCTATTTCCATATTTTATCCTCCCTTAAGGTATTGCTAATTTAAGTTTGCCCAAATTTTCAGGGAATATAGAATATCTGAGAAAAATAAGGAAAACCTATTATTAAACTTTGTATTCTTTATTCATTGAAGAACTCAGGTAAATAGAATAAAAGGGGGTAGTAAATGAAAGGATTGACTGCTTTTTTAATAGCCGCGTTAGCTGGTTCTGCCATGGCATTACAGGGAACTTTTAATACTGCAGCGGGAAAAATTATAGGTGTGGCGGAAAACACATTAGTTGTCCATTTAGTAGGCGCTGCTGTCATGGCTTTATTTTTATTGGCGGGTTTTGGCCGGGGAGACTGGTCTAAATTTGGTGAAATTCCTTTTTATGGTTATTTGGGAGGAGTTCTTAGCGCTATAATAATATTTGGTGTTATTTTTGCCATGTCATCTTTGGGTGTAGGTAACGCTACGGCGGTAATAATACTTTTTCAAGTATCTGCGGCGCTGATAATTGATTCCTTCGGTTTATTTGGCGCTGAGAGGGTAGCTTTTTCTTGGTGGCGGATATTGGGCGTAGTTTTTTTATGTCTTGGCACAAAATTTGTTTTTTATAAGGCTTGATTTCCATTAAGATGTCGAATTATGCTTGTTTAAATACAGGTGATTTTATAAATCAACCTGTATTTTGTCGTGTAAGCATAAAAAGTTTTCAGAAAAAACGCTTTTTCTGTCGCAAACTTCTTTTTACGGGAAACCAATTGTGACATTGTTCGCATAGTGATTGTCGTATAATGATGACAGTAATTGAAGGAGCGAGGGAAATGACAGAACATATGAGATTTTACGCCTTTGAGCAAAGTGAAACTGAACGGAGAAAGAAAAATTCCACCTCTGTGGAAATAAAGCGATACATACTTTATAATTTAGATTTAAAAACGTTTTTTTTCGCTTTGATCGGTTTTCTTTTGGGCGGCGCTTCTTTTTTAAACAGTGTCACACCTTGTGGTATGGCCTGGATAGGAGCTTTAGCCATATGGGATAGAAGGCGTGTTATTTTTCAATGTCTGCCTGTTATCGCCGGAGCAGTTCTTTGGACTTCGGTCCCTTTACTCTATATAGTATCCATTCTTTTGCTGACGGTTTTTTTTAGTATTTACAGTCCATCTCAGGAAAAAGTAAAATATATGTTGCCTCTTACGGTATTTACTGTTATAACAGCGGTACGAGGCGTTTATCTTGTTTTCTCAGGCATATCGGATCTCCTCCTAATAGTCACCTTAGTGGAAAGCATCTTGTCGGCGGGATTATCCTTGGTATTTTTATCAACATTAGAAACATGGCAGCGTTTTACCTTTATGGAGAAGCCCTCCTGGGAGGAGATCCTATGCAATTTTATTTTGGCTACAGGCTTGATAATGGGATTGGAGCATATTGTCATCTTTGATATGGCCATGAGTGAAATTGCCATGCGTTTAGTAGTTCTTTTAGGTGCCTTGGTAGGAGGAGCCGGTGGAGGTGCAGCCGCCGGCGCCGTAATGGGAGTGATTCCATCTTTGGGAGGTACTGTTGCGCCTTCATCTTTAGGGCTATTTGCTTTTTCCGGTTTGTTGGGGGGAGTATTTAAACGGTTTGGCAAATTTGGTGTTATTATTGGTTTTTTAGCTGGTAATTTAGTGCTTACTTTCTATTTATTAAATACGTCTTTAGTAGTTAATTCTATAGTAGCGTCCCTCATAGCCGCGGCGCTCCTGTTTATAATGCCGGACAAGTTATTGTTTAAGGGGAAGGATCTTTTTAGTCTTGGTGAAGTTAAGACAAAAGTAAGCAGGAATTATAATAGCGATGGTTATGTAAACATGAGATTAAGTGCAGCTGGAGAGGCTTTATCTTCTTTGCGTTCAGGTTTGTCAGCTGCTTATAAACATGAAGAAGAAAATCAGGGAAAAAATATCGAAAGTATATTGTCTCATATTTCAACTACAGTTTGCGGTGACTGCAGTTTAAAGGATATATGCTGGAAAACGGATTTTTATGAGACTTATAAAGATATAATGACGATGTTTGCTGTAGTTGAGGCTAAAGGTGCGCTTTTTTCTAAAGATGCTCCAGAGACATTTAAACGTCGTTGTTCACATCGTAAGGAAATAATCGCGTCTATTAATTGTTTATATGAAATGTACAAGAGGAATGATTTCTGGCGTTTACAGACAGCCACAGGACGTCATTTAGCCATAAGCCAAATCGATAATACTATTAATTTGCTGACAAAGATTCAAGACAACCTTGGAGAGTATGTAGAATTTCGCAAGGTTTTGGATACTCGGTTAGCCAGCAGTTTGAGAGGCGGTGATTTTCCTGTCGATTATCTTAATCCGGTAACGGTGGAAAAAAACTATTTGGATTTGGACTTAAAAGTAAGAAATTGTCCCGGTTCAGGTAAGTGTGGACGTCCTGTATCCAATGCCATTACAGAATTAACTGGTAAGAAATTTCGTTTAAGTGAGTATGAATGTGCCAAGGAAAAGGGTTGCTTGTGTCATTGTAGATTTTTAGCCCACAGCAATTTAACGGTAGATTGTCATGCCTTAACAAAAACCAGAGATAATCAAGAGGTATGCGGCGATTGTCACGGAGATTTTCTCTTATCTGACGCTAAGCGTTGTCTAATAATAAGTGATGGTATGGGCAGCGGTGCCGATGCCAGGCAGGAAGCGGAGAGAGTTACGGAACTGGTAAAAAATGTTTTGAATTCTGGTTTTAAGGTATCTTTTGCCGCCTCAATATTAAACTATCTGACGCTCTCCACTGATGAACAGGAGATCTACGCTACTGCTGATATTTGTTTATTGGATATTTACGGTGAGAAGGTAGAGTTTCTCAAAATGGGAGCGGCGCCGTCATATTTGTGTTCTCCTGGTATAGGTGTTAAAGTGGTTGCTGGTAATAGCTTGCCTTTAGGCAGTGAGGCTGGTGAGGAACCTGCCGTTTTCAGGGAAAAAATACGTCCCGGCGATATACTGGTCATGTTAAGTGACGGGCTTCTGGAGACTGGCCTTGATGGTGAGGAAATGGAATTATGGCTGTCAAAGACTTTAGATGACAGTCAGGGAGAATCCGCTAAAGTTATTGCCGAGAGGTTAGTAAGCGGTGCCGTAGCCTTATCCGGCGGCAAAGCCAAAGATGATATCACAGTAATAGTGGCGGTAATTGATAAATAAATAGATAAGTGTAAGTAAATTAAAGGGTAATTAGGACTTGATGGAGAATACTAAAAATAAGGTAATTTTCGTCATTTCTTAACTTTCTGAAAAAACTATAAATCTGGAGACCTAAGAGTTGGCGAATACTTCTGCCAACTCTATTTTTACGGGACTGCAAAAATATTATGGAACAAAAAGTAAAAGCGTATATAGAAGATAATCAT
>CAWVFN010000004.1:0-4850 GCA_963928475.1 Bacillota bacterium | reverse complement strand
TGAGCCTTTGAGCTGCCGTGGCATATCATAGAAACACCTTTTACGCCCAAAAGGGGAGCACCACCATAAGCACTGTAATCAAAAAGTTTTTTGATATTCATAAGTCCAGGCTTCACTAAGGCCGCTCCAAGCTTACGCATAGCCGTAGCGGTTATCTCCTCTTTAATGAGTTTAAATAATCCTACCGCTACGCCCTCGGTAAGCTTTAAAACAATATTGCCGCTAAAGCCATCGCATACTACCACATCATAATCGCCGTTAAGCATATCACGGCCTTCCACATTGCCAATAAAATTGAAAATACCGGCTTCTCGCATCATTTTATGAGCTTCCACCACAGCGGCACTGCCTTTGTGACTTTCAGCACCATTAGACAGCAAAGATACTCTCGGCTCATCTATGCCTAAAAGACTCTTAGCGTAAGCATTACCTAATATAGCGAAATCCATTAAATTCTCCGCTGAGGCATCAGGGTTAGCGCCGCCGTCTAACATAACTTTCGCCCCGTTTAAAGTGGGATAAGGAATGACAATAGCCGGCCTTTTAATACCTTTTATACGTCCCAGCAGTAAGATGGCGGCTGCCATCTGGGCACCTGTGGAACCGGCGGAAACTACTGCCGCAGCCTTGCCTTCCTTAACTAAAGAAGTTGCTATAAAAATTGAAGAATCCTTTTTACGGCGCAGATTCTCGACAGCTTCATCCATCGCCATAACACTCTGAGAATAAACAACCTCTACACGCTGGGGTATATCTGGAACCCACTTGCTTATAGCCGCCTCACTGCCTACCAAAATAACCTCTAAACCTTTATTGGCTTCAACGGCATTTAATGCTCCCTTAACAATTTCCTCGGGAGCATGATCGCCGCCCATAACATCTACTGCTATCTTCATTTTATTTCCTTCCAGTTTAAAAGAAAAATGCACCCCTCCGCCGCATTATTCGTCTGGAGTAGTGCATTTGTTCCTTATTTCGCTGCGGCAGCTTTTACTACCTCTTGACCTTTATAATAACCACATTCAGGACAAGCGGTATGGGGCCGCTTTATGCTGTGGCACTGAGGACAAGTTGACATTCCGGGCATTTTAAGTTTATCTTCACCACGGCGCTGTCTTTTGTTAGATTTAGATGTTTTACCTTTAGGTACACCCATTTTTTACACCCCTTTCTAATCATCGATCTCTTTTAATAAATCCGCCAAAACCGCCAGGCGCGGATCTATGGGGTCATTATCGCAAGAGCAATCTCCTATATTTAGATTTTGGACACACTGAGGACAAAGACCTTTGCAATCTTCCTTACACAGCACCTTCATGGGCAAAGCCAGAAAAATTGACTGTTCAACATAAGGCCAAAGTTCTATCTCATCACCGGTAAAGAGATGTATATCTCTCTCACCATCCTGTCCCAGGGCAACCTTTTCCGCTAAATTGGTAAAAGATTCATTGAAATCCGCGTCTACCTCATATTCCAGATTCTCGCCGCAACGGTCACAAACACCTCTCAAAGAAAGGCTTATATGTCCTTTGATTTCAATAATTCTATCTAAGTTTTCTATCGTACCCTTGAATATAAGGGGACGGGAACCCAGCTTTAGGTCAGAATCGCCGATATCCTCCGCTTTTAGCTGAAACTCCAGATCAGTGCGGATACCGGTGACATTTTTTAATTTGTCTACTTTTATTTTCATAACACCATCCGCATTTCTACCAATGTAACAGAATAATTATATATAAGTAGTAACACCTTGTCAAGAGCGATAATTTTTTAGTCTTATTTTCTATTAATTATTTCCATGGTATCACGGGCAATAGCCAATTCTTCATTGGTAGGAACAATAAATGCCTTTACTTTAGAATCAGCTGTAGTTATCATACGATCAACACCGCGGACATTGTTGGCTTCTTTATCAAGCTCAACACCGAGACATTTAACTCCTTCTAAAATACGTTCTCGTGCCAAAACAGAGTTTTCGCCAATACCAGCGGTAAAAGCAATTGCGTCAACACCGCCCATAGCTACAGTATAGGCACCGATATATTTCTGTACGCCATAGTAGAAAACTTCCATAGAAATTTTAGCTTGTTCATTTCCTTCATCAGCAGCAGCTTCCACATTACGGAGGTCACTGGAAACACCAGAAACACCCAGGAAACCGCTCTTTTTATTAAGGAATGTTTCCATATCTTCGGCTTTAACTACACCCTGCTTAATAAGATAAATAGGAACAGAAGCGTCAATGTCACCACAACGTGTACCCATTAAAACACCAGCCAATGGAGTAAGACCCATGGAGGTGTCCACACATTTACCGCCGTCTACCGCAGTAATACTGGAACCATTGCCCAAATGACAAGTGATGATCTTTAATTCTTCAATAGGTCTACCCATAAGTTCAGCTGTTTTATGTGCCACAAACTTATGAGAAGTACCATGAGCACCGTAACGACGGATGCTATGTTCTTCGGCTATTTTATAATCTATACCATAGGTATAGGCTTTAGCGGGCATGGTAGAAGTATGGAATGAAGTATCAAAAACAGATACCATGGGAACACCAGGCATTTCCTTGGCACAGGCTTTAATACCGGCAACATGTGCAGGATTATGCAAAGGAGCCATAGCGAAAGTGGTTTCCATATCTTTAATAACTTTTTCGGTAATGAGAACGGATTCAGGGAAAAGAACCCCACCATTAACATAACGATGACCAACGCCATTGATTTCTTTCAAATCAGCAATTACGCCATATTCAGAATTTGTCAGAGCGTCAAATACCATTTTAATAGCGACACTGTGATCAGGAATATCAGCTTCAAAAACCATCTTGGCTTTGCCGCTGGGTTCATGGGTCAAAGAAGAATTATCAATACCGATGCGGTCAACTAAACCTTTAGCCATTACACTTTCATCTTCCATGTCAATAAGCTGGTATTTCAAGGAAGAACTACCACAGTTAACAACGAGAATTTTCATTTGATTACCTCCAGTTTTTACCTTGTTATAATAAAAAATTAAATTAAATTTTTATAAAAAATCCCAATTTAGTACACCTTATTATTTTACTAAATTATTCCACAATAAACAAATACTTTTTTTTGTCATTAATGACATAAAAACAAACAATATTAGGTGATATAATGAACATACTTTACGCCGTGATTACATTATTATGTCTAATTTTTTTTCTCGCACAACCCGGGCTGATATTAGAAGCTTCTTTGAAGGCCATCAATACCTGGTTCGCCTCAGTACTTCCAGCTCTCCTACCCTTTTTTATCTTAAATAATCTCGCTATGACTTATGGAGGTATAAAACTATTAGGGGCATTACTGCAGCCAGTAACACGGAAAATCTTCAATCTGCCTGGAGAGGTTGCCTTCATCTTAGCCACCGGCTATTCTACCGGCGCTCCGGTAAGCGCTATATCCATTGCCGCTTTACGCAATGAAGGAATCATTTCCGCCAGGACAGCTAATATGCTTTTACCAATTACTGCCAATGTCAGCCCATTATTTATTTTCTCTGTTGTTGCCGCCTCATTTCTTGGACGCGGTGATTTAGGACTCCCTTTAGCTCTGATCCATTATGGTACTAATATTGTATTAGGCACATTATGTCTCCTGGCCTTCCGTCCCGCTCAGAAAGAACCTGCCGTCAATATGAGAGAAGCCATAAAAAAACTGGAAAAAGAACCTCATATATATATCGGTCAAGGACTAAGCGACGCTGTCTTAGATAGCCTGAAAACCATAGGTCTCATATGTGGTCTAATGATAGTTTTTTTTATAATATTAGATATTATTCACTATTTCTCCCTTGATATATTATTAGGCAATATATTGCAGTACTGGGGTATAGAGAGAGAGATCACCCAATGCCTCATCAAGGGGATAACTGAAATCACGGCGGGCACACAGTGCGCCGCCGCGATGAACTTACCAATTAATACAAAATTTTCTCTTATCTCTCTGATACTTGCCTTTGGCGGCATCTCCGCTCTTTGTCAAATTGCCACCCAAATAAAAAATACAGATCTTTCAATGAAATTTTACTTATTTTATAAGTCTATACAAGCAGTGACAGCTTTTCTAATCAGTCTCTTTGTATCTATTCCGGAGCAAACAGCATCATTTAATACTGGACACATTATTTCCCCGAAAAATACACTGTTCACCCTTATACCTTTCGCAGCAATCCTTGCTTTAATAATTTTGCTTCTTATTCTTCGTCATCATCATCAGCATAGGAGATGGAGGAAGGAGAGGTCTTTTTACCTGTAATCCTTATTTCATCCCGGCTCTTTTTAACAGTATATAGGGCTTTATCAAGATTGTTTTCTATCTGATATAATATGTCATTTGCATAGCTTCTCGCGCCTTCACGTACTTCTAAGGCATTCTGGCGGCTTCTTTCCAGCAGCGCATCAGCCTCAGCCTGAGCGTGACGTACTATTTCATGTTCAGAAACCATTTCTCTGGCTTCCCGCCGGGCATTTTCCAGTTCCTGCTTAGCTTTAGTCTGAGCCTCTTCTATGATACGGTCTTTTTCCAAAATAGCGTATTGGGCGTCCTTCAATTCTTGAGGAAGATTATCGCGAATCAAGTCTATTACTTCAAATATTTCATCAACATTGACCATAACTTTACCAGTTAAAGGCACTTTAGCCGCAGTATCCACAATTTCTTCTAATTGATCTACGTATTTTAAAATTTCCATATCTTACTCCTCATCGAATCTATAATATAAAATTTTTGCCATGCCGTACTGTTTTTCCTTTATTAGTCTGAAGGCCTCAATTACACCGCACTCTGGCTCTTTAGCGCTGGTTTCCGCCACAATAATAC
>CAWVFN010000003.1:0-10861 GCA_963928475.1 Bacillota bacterium | reverse complement strand
AGCACAAATAAACCGGCTATCTTTAAGGATACTGTCTTACCGCCTGTATTGGGTCCAGTAATAATAATCCCTTCTAAATCATGATCCATAATAAAATCAATGGGTACTGCCGACTTGCCTAAAAGCGGATGTCTCGCTTTACGCAAAATAATTATACCTTCATTGCTAAGGCGAGGTTCAAAGGCATCCCATTTTAAACTAAGATGACCTTTAGCAAAAATTAAATCTATCTGTCCTAAAAGATCAAGATTACACTTTAACTCTACTGCGTTATCAGCTACTAAAGCTGAAAGCTTAACCAGTATGCGGTTGATTTCCTCTTCCTCACTGCCCCGCAGCCTTTTTAATTCATTGTTCAGTTCTAAGACTGACATCGGTTCTATAAAAAGTGTAGCACCGCTGGCGCTCTGATCGTGAATAAGTCCAGGGACCTCATTGCGATACTCCTGCCGCACAGGCACTACATAGCGACCATTGCGGATTGTTACCAAAGCCTCCTGCAAATGTTTGGCGTGACTGGAGCTATGTATTAAATTATCAAGCTTGTCCTTGATCCTGTCATTGGCGGTTTTCATTTTACGTCTAATGCTATACAGCTCAGTACTGGCTGTATCTAATACTTGACCGTCATCGCCAATAGAATCCTCAATAGCTGTTTCTAAAGAATTTATAAAACTAATTTCACCTGCAAGCCTCTTTAAAATTGGGTATTCGCCTTTCATTTGGCTTATATTTAACTTAATACGCTTCCCAGCCTTGGAAGTGTTCATGATCTCCCAAAGACGCTGACCATCTAATACTCCGTTTTTCTGTGCAAGATCTACAGCACCGCGTACATTGCCTATTCTACCCAGGGAAAAATTGGGATACAACATTAATATATCCCTGGCCTCAGTAGTCTCACGCTGGCGTATCTCCACAAGAGACAGATCCCTGACGGGCTCTAAAGCTTCGGCTAATTCTTTACCCAAAATACTGCTGCATTCTGCCGCCAGCATGGCAATGATTTTATCATACTCAAGTTTTTTCAGAGTTTTTTCATTCATTTATTTTACTCCACGATAAAAGTGTCCCTTAGTAAAACCACTTTGAGTATACTTATGCAGTTCCTCAACTAAAAGATCTTTTTGATACTCGCCTTTAGATAACACTTGTTCTCTGGCCGTCAAATACAGGGAAATTATTTCCTTTAAGGTGCCAATATCGTAAAACTGACCCTCTATGCGCCAAGCTTGAAAATGGGTCAAGCGATCCAGCTCATCTATAAGAGCAAGCTCCTTACAATTATAGACGTAGAAATTGTGATATTTATCACCTAAAACCGGGAACAGCATACCCATTCTATCTTTCAGATAATAGCGATGGCCATAACATGGTTTGCCGCAGGGCACCTTATTTTTATTTTTACCTAAAATAGCTCCGAGTAAACAATGTCTGCTCACCATCATCGGCAAAGCGCCATGTACTATTACTTCTTTAGCCCCAGGACTTGTAGCCAAATTACTTAATCCTTCAGCTGTCAATTCCAGTGAAGCGGTAATACGGTTAAATCCCATATCATAAAGGTTTCTTGCTGTTAACTTATTAAGGACATTTTGAGAGTATTCTCCATAAAAAGTCTCTATAGAGTCGTACTCTTCCTTTATTTTTATATCACCGGCCTGGCCAAGGATAAAGCTGCTGAAACCATTTTCTATGGCTTTTTCTATCTTTCCTCTTAGCACTGAAATTTTTTCATCCTGATTGACTCTAGGCAAAGAAAAGCATAACAATTCAGGATATTTTTTATTAAGTTCCGATATATATGACCAGGCTTCAGCGGAAATATCTTCTAAACCAAAGTGAGGCGCAAAAATTACGTTCTCAGCACCACTTTCTAAAGCCGCACGCAACTGATATACGTCTCTTACCTTAACAGAAATTTTAGGAATATTATGTTTAGGTTTTTCTTTGCCTATGGTAAGATAATCATCTTTAGCTATCTTAAAATCATAAGCCGTTACGAGAGGATAAGGCCGAAAAAAACTATTATCAAGCTCTTCCACAATTTCACGGCGGGCTCTGTTTAAAATACTAACCGGTATAATTATATCGTCATCTATATCCGTGATAAGAGACGATAAATAGTAGCCGCTGCCGCCTAAACGGCCCAGCTGCTTTTCTATCATCTGATAATCTGTAACGGTTTTTACCGCTTTTTCCACTATATAAGAACATCTGGCTTCAACTGTTTTATTGTTTTCTCTCTCAGCTGCCACATAAAGTTGTTCACCCAATTTGGCTCTAACTGTAAAACTAATAGGTATATCACCAGAAAAATTCTGATAACTCTCTCTGGCTTGCGACATCAAGGCTTCATCATGAGTCTTAAATACCCTGTCACCCTTGCTAATACGTCCCGGTAATTGAATTTCCACCTCATCACCGGGAAATGCTCTAGTCACCTTTTTATTATTAACCCTTAAATCAGAAACAATACAGCCTATACGTCCCCCTACTTTTACCCAGATCTCAATACCATCCCCTAAAGAAAGTTCTTTGGTCAAATCTATTGTTATTATTTTTCCTTTTACCTTTTTTACTCTGCCCAAAGATATACCACGATTATTGGGACGGTTATAACTCATCATATCAACGCCCTGATTACCATGGAGGTAACCGTTGGTAAAATCACGGTTAAAAACTTGTTCCACAATGGCTTCGTCCTCAGGCGCCACTTCCGAGACAAAGTCAAGTGAATCTAAGGCGTGACGGTAAACACGTCCTACAGAGGCAACATATTCTGGCCGGCGCATACGTCCCTCAATTTTCAACCCCTTTATACCCAGTTGAGATAATTCTGACAAATCATTAAGCGTATTTAAATCTCTGGGGCTTAAAAGATGAGATGGTTTCCCTGATAAACTGCCATAATAATCATCCCATAACTGATAAGCCATACGACAGGGCTGAGCACAGTAACCACGATTACCACTGCGTCCGCCAATAAGACTACTCATAAGGCATTGCCCAGAGTAACAAATACATATAGCGCCATGGGCAAATACTTCTAACTCCAATTCAGGTACGGCTTCCCTAATAGCCGCAATTTCTTTTAGAGTCATTTCCCTGGCTAAGATTGCTCTGGCAAAACCGAACTCATAGGCCCATTTAGCTGTTCTGACATTATGGATGGTAAGCTGGGTACTGCCGTGTAAGGCAAAAGCAGGCAGGAGCTTTTTTACAGCCCCTGCCAAACCTATATCCTGTACAATAAGAGCGTCTACCCCTAAATCGTAAAGAAATTTTACATAATCCAGGGCATCAGAGACTTCCTCATCCTTCAACAGAGTGTTCATGGTGACATAAATATTTATATCCCTGCTATGGCACAGTTTGACAGCTTTCTTCATTTCTTCACTGTCAAAATTGCCAGCTCCAGCCCGGGCACCATAAGATGAACCGCTTAAATAAACAGCATCTGCACCATTAGCTACCGCGGCTCTCAGTGATTCAAATTTTCCTGCGGGTAAAAGCAATTCCGGTTTATTCAAGATTATCTCCCCGAATTAAATAATATCTATTTTGTTTAACTCTTCCGCCAAGTTGTTATAATCTTCGTCCATTTTGTTTTTTTCATCTAACAATTCAAGACATAACAATATAGCTGCTTTCCCTGGGGTCAAAGAAGGATTAGTCTTGCGCATCTCTTTCATTCTCTCATCTACAGTATGAGCCAATAAGCGTACGTAGTCCATATCCTGATCTGTCTTTAAAACAAAACTCTGACCGCATATTGTCACTGGCACTCTTTCCTGATCAGACATAATCTACCTCCTCAGGACCGTAATTCTACCCCTAACCTGTCAGCAAGTTCCTTAAGAACACTGTTTACTTTTGCGTTAACTTCATCAGCGGTTAAGGTTCTTTCCTTTGCCTGGAATTTAAGATTGTAAGCTAAACTCTTTTTATCCTTTGCTATCCGTTCTCCTTCATAGATATCAAAAAGATTCAAAGCAGTCAAATAATCACCGGCTGCCTCTTTTATAACATTCTCAATTTCTCCGGCGGTAACCTGTTTTTCGCAGATAAAGGCTAAATCTACTTCAATACCGGGATATTTCGACACTGCTTCATAACGCTTGATACCACCGACATGTTTAATTAAAGCATCGAAGTCTATCTCAAACACCACGGCTCTTTCAGGCATTTCGTAGTTTTCTTTTACCAGGGGATGCACTTCACCTAAATAACCAACTTTTTCACCATCTACCATGATACTGCAACTGCGTCCAGGGTGAAGGAAGTTTTCACCGACCTCAACTGCTGCGGACCACTCTTTGATGGCCAGTCTTTTCAATAGAGATGACACTACTCCTTTCATATAAAAGAAATCCAGTTCTTGTTTTTGTCCGTTCCAGCCCCGCGAAAAACTGCCGCTTACCAAAGCCACCAAGTGAATATTTTCCTGGGGCAGCATTTCACCGTCTATGGGTTGAAAAACATGAGCCATTTCAAAAAGAGCTAAATTATTATTTTTTCTGTTCATATTACGAGAAGCCACCGTTAATATGGCTGGCAGTAAAGTAGTACGCATGACTCCCTGCTCATCACTGAAGGGGTTCATCACTGCTACGCTATCCCGGCGCTCGTCATCAGTATCTAAACCAAGGAGATCATAATTCTTTTTATTAGTAAAACTATAAGTAATTATTTCACTGAAACCTAAAGCTGTTAATACATTTTTAGCCTGATCCTCCAGCTTCTGACTAAAGGTTTTCTTCCCCTCGGTAAGCTGTCCCACTGGTAAAGTAGTGGGAATTTTATCGTAACCGTACAATCTGGCAACTTCTTCAATGAGATCGACTTCCCTGGTTATATCCTGGCGGTAAAATGGTATAGTTACTTCTATACCGCCTTCTATCTTTTCATAAGGGAAATTTAAGGAAGCTATAAGCTCATCTATAGTGTCAGTTGGTATATTCAAACCAAGAGTATAGTTACAGCGCTGATAATTAAGGGAGACTTTTGGCATCACGAATTCTCCGTCATAACTGTCTAACGTACCCTCTACTAAAGTACCGCCGGCTAAGTCACATATCAGCTGACAAATACGTTCAGAGGCTCTTTCCGCCGCCTCCATGTCTATACCCTTTTCAAAACGGGAAGCAGCTTCAGAGGGTAGTCCCAGCTTTCTGTAGGTTTGGCGTATGGATTTAGGATAGAAACAAGCGCATTCAATAAGAATATTTTTTGTTGTTTCCTTAATTTCAGAGTTCAGTCCACCCATAACCCCTGCAATACCCACAGCTTTATTGCCATCACAGATCAAAAGCATTTCCTCGTCAAGATCTCTTTCAATCTCATCCAAAGTAACGATTTTCTCTCCTTTTTTGGCTCTGCGCACAATTATATGATGGTCAGCAATATCATCATAATCGAAGGTATGAGAGGGTTGATTCATTTCCAGCATAACGTAATTAGAGATATCAACTATATTATTAATGGAACGTATGCCGGCAGCTGCTAAACGGTGACGCATCCAATAGGGCGAAGGTCCCATTTTTACATCCATAACTAACTTTCCGGTATATCTCGGGCAGAGATCTTTGTCCATGACATCTATTTTAGCCAGATCGCTAATATTATTCTTACCTGCCGGCAGCTCAACTTTGGGCAAATTTAGGGGTTTACCGCTTATAGCCGCTACCTCACGGGCAATATTGATAACAGAAAGACAATCTGCACGGTTGGGAGTAAGCTCAAATTCCAGTATAACGTCGTCTAAGTCCAAAGCTGAAACGAGATCATCGCCTACTTGACAATCTTCCGGCAAAATAAATATACCGCCATCACTTTCCGCGGTAGCCAAGCCTTCCGGTAACTGCAGTTCACTTGTGGAACAGAGCATACCATTGGAGACAACACCGCCCTTATCCACTGCTCCTAATTTAATGCCACCAGGCAGTTCGGCTCCTACCTGAGCCAAAGCGACTTTTATACCTACCGCTACGTTGGGAGCACCGCAAACTATGGTCAAAACTTCCTTGCCGTCATTAACCTCTAATACATGCCACTTAGTTTTTGTTTTATCAGGGTGTTCTTTAACGGAAAGCACCTCGCCGACGATTACGTCTTTTATGCCATTATTGAAATATTTAACCTGTTCAACACTGAGCCCCACAGCGGTAAGTCGCTGAGCCAATTCCTCTGGGCTCCAATCTATAGGAACAAGAGATTTTAACCATTGATATGATACATTCATCTTTGCAACGCCTCCTAAAATTGACTGAGAAAACGCACATCGTTTTCAAAAAATACTCTGAGATCGTCTATATCATATTTTAGCATGGCGACGCGCTCCACACCTACACCAAAAGCAAAACCTCTGAGTTTTTTACTATCATAACCTGCCATTTCCAAAACATTGGGATGTACCATACCAGCACCTAATATTTCCAGCCAACCACTATCGGCACAGGAGCGGCAACCCTTACCACCGCATATACCACAGGAAATGTCAACTTCCACACTTGGTTCAGTAAAAGGGAAATAGCTGGGACGCAGACGTATTTCTCTATCCTCGCCGAAAAGCTGGCGCAGCATAGTCAAAAGAGTTCCCTTTAAGTCCGCCATAGATATATTTTCATCAATCACTAATCCTTCTATTTGATGGAACATGGGAGAATGAGTAGAATCATCATCTCTGCGGAAAACTCTGCCAGGACATATGACCTTAATGGGATATTCAGGTACCTTCTTGGCCATAGTTCTAACCTGCATGGGAGATGTATGAGTACGCAATAATACATCCTCCGTAACATAGAAGGAATCCTGCATATCACGGGCAGGATGATCCTTGGGCAAGTTTAAACCTTCGAAGTTGTTATATTCATTCTCAACTTCAGGACCCTCTGCTATTTCATACCCCATGCCGAGAAAAATTTCTTTCATTTCATCTATTACCATAGTCAAAGGATGACGCTGCCCCAATACCAGCTTATCTCCGGGCAAAGAGATATCCAGAGTTTCCGACTCTATTTGTCTGGCCAAAGCCTGCGACTTGAGAGACTTGCTTTTATCAGCGATAAAATCTTCCATTTTGCCTCTTATCTCATTGGCTACTTGTCCAACTTTAGGACGATCATCTCCACTCAGTTTACCCATACCCTTCAATATGGCTGTAAGTTCGCCTTTTTTACCAAGGAATTTTACCTTCAATTCATTAAGTTCCTCCTGAGTATTTACTTTCTCAAGCTGAACTTTTACTTCTTCTTGTATATGCTCTAACTGTTTCAGCATTTCCGCAAGCATAGTTTTCCTCCTTATAACATGAAAAAGAGTCTTCACTCCAAGACGAAGACTCTTTTGTAATGAGCACAGTAAAACACCGCACCTTCGTCGTTACTGCAAGTGCAGGTTGCGATAATAAACGTAGGCAACAACAGATCCGGTTTTTTCAAACAAACGCCAATAAAATTCCGCGCAATTTTCCATAATATCCGTTCTCCTATTTTCGCTTAGCTACATTATAACAAAAGAAGATACCTATTTCAAGCATCTGCGCTTAAAATCAAAGGCAATTATTCCCCCGGCCATAGCTACATTTAATGATTCAGCCTTATCACTTTGAGGAATATATATCTTCTCGTAACCCAAATCCAGCCAAGCTTCACTGAGGCCATTTCCCTCATTGCCTAAAACTACCGCCAACTTGCGTTCTAAAGACATATCCCAATAGGGAATATCACCTTCCATATCGCTTAAATATACAGAAAAATCCTCAGAACGCAAATAGGTGACTATGTCTTCTATTGACAGATCATAAAATACTGGAATAGTAGCTATTGCTCCCATTGTGCTTCGGACTACTTTAGGGTTATAGGGATCAACTGATCCCGTCTCTAAAATTATAGCCGCTATTCCCGCCGCAGCCGCGGTGCGGATAATAGTACCTAAATTACCAGGATCACGCAGCTGATTCAATACCAAAACCATATCTTTTTCAGGACAGGCAAATGTATTCAGATCAGGACAAAGCAAAGGAAAAGCACCCACTATGCCCTGACTGTTCTTAGTATCTGTGATCTTGTTAAAAATATCTTTCTCAACCGAAAAACAATTATCACATAATGGGCAAACCTTTTCTAAATAGGCTATATCGCAAAAATCGCTGCTGTATAAAATGAGATGGGGACTAAGACCTGAGTGACAAAGCTCTTCAATCAGCCTTTTCCCTTCTGCTGGAAATAACCCGTACTCCTGGCGAAACTTTTTTTTCTGGATTTCTTTATACAGTTTTATATATTGATTACTCTTAGAAATTATCATAATGCCCTTATTAACCACAACACCTTACTGGTGTTTTTCCTCTATAAACAAAGAAAGCACCCGTATTCAGGTGCTTTCTTTGGTGCCGGAGACCGGGCTCGAACCGGTACAGTGTTGCCACCGTGGGATTTTAAGTCCCATGCGTCTGCCAATTCCGCCACTCCGGCACTAAAAGAAATATTACCACAAAAACAAAGATTTTTCAAGTACTTTTTAGTAATAGATTAAATTATTTTATCTCTATTACATAGTTATCGTACCCATATCAGATGATAAAAGCAGTAAAATATCCTCTTCACTACCTGTAGCCGCATTAAGATAAATCAAATACTCATGATTATCCCCTTTTATTCTATATTCATAGGTAAGCGCCTCATCACCATTGTCTAAAGGTATAATGGCCAACTGCTCTGAAACAGGTGTTAAATCCGCTGCTAAATGTGACCTGGCTTCATCAGGTGAAAGAATTTCTGGCGCATAATCTCTGTCCCGATGATAACGCAAATAACTTTTAGCGTCAAAACCAACAATCTTTTTTGAAGTCAAATCTACAGATACTTTTATCATATCGGGATAAACACAAATGTCATTCTCACTGTAAACAAAATTTACGGTTAAGACATTATTTTCTGTAAGATAGTATGATCTCACCATATTTTGATATTCTGTAGTGTTAATAAAATCCTCAGCTATATTCAGCCCCTCATCTATAGAAATTGTCTGAGAATTATTGTACTGTTCTCCTGTATACTGCACTGGGTGACAACCGACTGCGGAAACATCAAGATAGCCAACTACTGTCTCCTCATTATCAAGAAGCGATACGGAATAGACAGGGATACCCGCGTTTTTACTGCTGCTGCCATAGGACTCATAAGTATAGCTATCACCAAAAAGATCTTTAGCCAAGGCAAGAGCAGCATCCCAAGAGGTTTCCTCACCTTCTAATTCCAAAGGTCCAGCATTTTCAAGATCATCAGAGAATGGTCCGTCATAAGTCAAGGAGGGTACTTTATCTAAATTAGTTGTGACTTCAGAAAAGGACTTTTGCGCCGCGCTAGCCTCAGATAGATTATTAGAAGCTATTTCTCTTTCCGCTTTTACCGTAGTTTTCCAGGCAAAAGGATCATCGTCAGACTGTTCCAAATCATGTAAAGCCATAGATACTTTTTCCACTTCAGCGTTTAAATCTAATAAAGTTTCTCTTTCTTCAGAAGTTAAAGTATAGCCATCCTCCGTATTTTTTATTAATGAGTGTGAAAAATCCCCCATTTGATTAAGAAATTTTTCCGTACGCATAAGGGCGTTATGATATAAAGGAAGCTGACATAAATTTTCTTGCGCTACATAGGCCTCGGTATTAATTTGCGATAAAAGCTCAGTTAAGTTAGAAGAATCAGCCGATACCAATGTCTTTGAAGATAAAACAGATAATTTTTCCACAGAATCAAGGAGGTCATAAAAAGCACGACCCCTCATATTTTCTACAGCCTTTTCCTTAGCAACACTTTCATTGGTTTCATAAAAACCCCAGCCAAATCCTATTACTGTTAGTAAAATTAAAAATATGATAAGCCTGTTTTTATTCATAAATCCTCCTTATCTGGCAAATACATGTCTGCCATATTGTACCGTAATTTCTCTGGTCCACATCCATTTATTTACTTTCTTATAGGGGTTCCAGAAAAATAATGAACCATAGGTAGGATCCCAGCCATTTAACGCCGCCTGCGCCGCTTTACGGGACTCCTTGCCAGCATTAGAGTTCATGCGCCCATTACTTACAGATTCTAACGCACTGCTCTGATATATCACACCGCTGAGAGTATTGGGAAATTGAGAATTTTTTACCCGATTTAACAATACAGCTCCAACAGCTACTTTGCCAATATAAGGCTCAGCTTCGGCCTCGGCGTGAATAGCTCTGGCTAAAAGTGTTACCTTGTCATTATAGGACATTCCGCCTGAGGAAGAAGCAACAGCAACTGTTTCATTATCGGCCATATCAGCGGTTAATGCGGTATCCTCAATGATATAGACAGAAGCTATCATAAATAAGACAAGACATACAATAGTTTTAATGTACTTTTTCATAAATGCCTCCCTAAAATATTTGTACTTATTTTTTCCTCACTTACATAAAATATACAGAATTAATTTTTATTTAATTTTTTAGAAAATTACTTGAAATGTAAGTACTTTTATGGTATTATATTGGAGCGGTCATTAAGGATCGCCTATATGGCGCTGTAGCCAAGCGGTAAGGCAGAGGACTGCAAATCCTTTATGCTCCGGTTCAAATCCGGACAGCGCCTCCAAATAAAACACCTGCTAAACTAATGTTTGGCAGGTGTTTTTTTTGTGATTATATGTTTGCCCTAAATCAAAAGTACCAGCTCTAAAAGGTATCCCAGTATTTTATATAGAGAAGCAATAGCTATGTCAAAAATAGTTATTAAAATCTTATAATACTCTTACCGGCATTAAACCCGTATAATCCATTAAAAAATTTACACTCACAGAATCACAAACAAAATAATAAACAATCAAT
>CAWVFN010000002.1:0-13329 GCA_963928475.1 Bacillota bacterium | reverse complement strand
GCGTGAGGCTTCAGTAGAATTAAAACAGGCGCTTGCTAACTTAAATGCTTACACATGGATAATATTTACCTCTCCCAATGGAGTAAAGGCATTCTTTGAATTATATAGAGATAATGGCAATGATTTAAGGGAGTTAGGCAATGTTAAATTTGCTACTATAGGAAAAGCTACAGCCGAAGTACTGGCCAGCGTTGGTTTTAAGGCTGATTTTGTACCGGCCAAACAAGTAAGTCACGCCTTGGCTGCAGGCTTAACGGAACTTCTTAGCCCTGATGACAAAATCTTATTGCCGAGAAGTGCCATCGCTAATAATGATATGGTAGAAATCATAGAGAAAATTTGTCCTGTATCTGATATCAAAATTTACGATACTAAAATTAAAACAGAAAATGAGGAACAGCTAAGAACTCTTATGACTTCCGGTGAAGTTGACTATATACCTTTTACCAGCGCGTCTACAGTAGACGGTTTTTATAAAGCCCTTAATGGTGATCTTAGTTGTTTAGCCAATGTTAAAACCGTGGCTATTGGACCTATCACCAAAAAACGCATGGTGGAATTAGGTATTAAACCAGATCTGGAAGCGACAGAACATAGTCTGGAAGGCATTATAAGTATTATGGAGGCGGTAAAAAATGCTGATTGAAAGACCGAGACGACTGCGTACCAGCGAAAAGATTCGCTCACTGGTTAGAGAAACACGTTTGAGTACTAAGGAACTCATCTACCCAATTTTTGTCAGAGAAGGAAAAGGTATCAAAGAAGAAATCACCGCTATGCCAGGACAATATCGTTACTCTGTGGATATGCTGGCTCCGGAGATTAAAAACCTACAGGAAGCTGGCGTCAATCATGTAATACTGTTTGGCATACCCCATGAAGAAGAGTGTGATGCTATAGGTTCTCCAGCCTTTGCCCCAGACGGCATTGTACAAAGAGCTATTAAAGAGATAAAAGATAAAAGCGATATTTTTGTCACTACTGACGTCTGTCTATGTGAGTATACTGACCATGGCCATTGCGGTCTCCTTGACGACGATGGCTACGTCAATAATGATAAAACTTTAGAAATATTGGCCAAAACAGCTCTAAGCCATGTAGAGGCAGGAGCTGATATGGTAGCGCCTTCCGATATGATGGATGGACGGGTAGCGGCTATAAGACAAATTTTGGATGAGAACAATTTTGTTACCAAACCAATAATGGCTTATTCCGCCAAATACGCCTCTTGTTTCTACGGACCATTCCGGGAAGCCGCTAATTCCGCACCTGGCAAAGGTGATAGAAAAGGCTATCAAATGGATTATCATAATGTTAGAGAAGCTGAACATGAGGCCGAGTTAGATGCGGCGGAAGGAGCTGATATTATCATGGTAAAACCGGCTCTGGCTTATTTAGATGTAATTTCCCGCATCAGACCAGAAGTAAAGAAACCTATGGCAGCCTATTGCGTAAGCGGTGAATATTCTATGCTCAGATTAGCGGTGGATAAAGGACTTATGAAAGAAGAGGTTATCTACGAAAGTCATATAGCTATTAAAAGAGCAGGAGCCGATGTTATACTCACCTACTTTGCTAAGGATCTGGGTAAATTTCTACAGGAGGTCTGATAATGTATAAAAATAACAACAAACAAGAAATCCTGGAATTAAGCCGTAAAATCATGCCAGGCGGTGTTAATAGTCCTGTGCGGGCTTTTGGCTCTGTAAACAGTGAACCTGTAATAGTAGAATCAGCCAAAGGAGCTTATATTAAAGATATTACAGGCAAAGAATATATAGATTATGTGTGCTCCTATGGCCCGCTAATTTTTGGCCATGCTCCCGACTTTTTAGTAGATGCTATCAAAGATACTTTAAACAAAGGTACTACCTATGGTTTTACCACTCCTGCTGAAGTGGAACTGGCTGAAATGGTTATAGCCGCCTATCCCGCCTGCGAAATGATACGCATGGTCAATTCCGGTACCGAGGCGACAATGAGCGCTATACGAGTGGCACGAGGTTACACAGGCAGAGACAAAATCTTAAAGTTTGAAGGCTGTTATCATGGACATAGCGATAGTTTATTGGTAAAAAGCGGCAGCGGCTTACTGACCCAGGGTGTTCCTACCAGTCCTGGCCTAGTAAAAGAATTAGTGGAAAAAACCTTGGTCTGTCCATACAATGATGAAGAAGCTTTAGCTAAAATGATTGAAGCTAATAAAGGTGAAATAGCCTGTATAATCCTGGAACCAGTAGCTGGTAATATGGGCGTTCTGCCGCCTAAAGAGGGCTATCTGAAAAAAGTGCGGGAATTGGCCTCCGCTGATGATATAGTCTTGATTTTTGATGAAGTAATTACCGGCTTCCGCTTAGATTATCACTCTGCTGCCGGTGTATACAATATCGAGCCTGATATGGTTTGCTTCGGTAAAATAATCGGCGGCGGTTTGCCGGTGGGAGCTTACGGCGGACGTTTGGATATTATGAAAATGGTATCACCGATAGGCCCCGTATATCAAGGCGGCACTCTTTCCGGCAATCCTTTAGCTATGGCAGCCGGTATTGCCAACCTCAGTAAATTAAGAGATAACCCGGAAATATACAGTAATTTAGAACAAGCCGCCTCCTATCTAAATGCCGGCATGACTGGTCTTTTTAAGAAGTATGATATTCCTGCCATTACATCACAAGAAAAAGGGATGTTCTGTGTATTCTTTACGGATGGTCCTGTAAATTCTTATGACGACATAATGAGATGTGATACGGATCTATATAAACGATTCTTTGAAGGTATGATGGAAGAAGGTGTTTTACTGGCCCCATCTCAGTTTGAGGCCTGGTTCCCATCTACAGCCCATACAAAAGATATTTTAGATGACACGCTTAAGGCGGCGGAAAAAGTTTTAAGTAAACTTATGATATAAGGAGACAAGCATGAAAGGTAAATTTTTTGGTATTGGGGTAGGCCCAGGCGATCCCGAACTGCTGACTATTAAAGGTAAACGCATTTTAGAGGAATGTGACGTAATCGCTACTCCAAAAACTAAAGGAGACAATGAAAGTACAGCTCTGCATATTGTGTCTCAATATGTACAAGGCAAAGAAATATTAGAACTGGTTTTGCCAATGACTAAAGACGAGGCAGCTTTGAAAGAATCATGGCGCCAAGGTGCTGAAGAAGTTATGAAGCAATTGGATGCCGGCAAAAATGTAGCTTTTATTACTTTAGGTGATCCCTCTCTTTTCAGTACTTTTATGTATGTATACCGTCCAGTAAAAGAGGCTGGTTATGATTGGGAAATAGTACCAGGCATAAATGCTCCCAGTGCTACTGCAGCACGGCTAGGTATTGGCCTGGCTGACGGCAAAGAAAGTATAGCCATCATGGCAGCTACCACTGATTTAGAGGCAGTAGAAGAAACAATAAAAAATCACGATAATACTGTTCTGATGAAAGGCGCCGGAAAATGGCCTGACATAGAGAAAATACTGATAAAACTCGGAGTTTTAGATAAAACTTCAGCCGTAGAAAGATGCACAATGGAACAGGAAAGAGTATTTGAAAAGGTAGAAAATATGCCTGATGATTTAAGCTATTTTCTTACCGCTATTATTAGAAAGGGATTATAATATGAATAATATTGTGAAAATTGTAGGCGCTGGTTCCGGTGATCCGGAACTTATTACCGTCAAAGGCATGAAAGCTTTACAGGAAGCAGATATAGTGATTTATGCTGGTTCCTTAGTAAATCCTGCCCTTTTAGACTACTGTTCAAAAGACTGTAAGATTTATGATAGTGCCGGTATGAATTTAGATGAAGTAATTGCTGTAATAAAAGAAGAGTATCCCAAGGGTAAAAATATTGTACGTCTGCACACTGGTGATCCCTCTATTTATGGTGCCATTCGTGAACAAATGGATATTCTCGATAAAGAAAACATTCCCTTTGTGGTAATTCCCGGTGTAAGCTCCTTCTGTGCCGCTGCGGCTGCCCTAAAAAAAGAATATGTTTTACCGGAAGTAAGTCAGACCGTTATTCTTACCAGAATGGAAGGTCGCACTCCTGTGCCGGAAAGAGAAGATATCCGCAATTTAGCAAAAATTAACGCAACTATGATCATATTCTTGAGTGTACACATGATAGAAGAAGTAGTTGATAGATTGTTAGAAGGTTATAGTGAAGACACTCCCTGTGCCGTAGTTTATAAAGCTTCCTGGCCGGAAGAAAAGAAAGTCATTGGTACTTTAGCTGATATAGCTGAAAAAGTTCATGCCGCTGATATAGGCAGAACAGCTTTAATTACTGTAGGACGTTTCTTAGGTGATGAGTACGCCTTATCAAAACTTTATGACAAAGGCTTTAGTCACGGCTACAGAACCGCAAAGGAATAACAATAAAGACGCATTATTATGCGTCTTTATTATATATTCTTACCTGCTAAAATAGATGAAAGGAGATAGACAATGAGCGGACTTATACATATTTACACAGGCGATGGCAAAGGAAAAACAACTGCCGCTCTTGGATTAGCAATTCGCTGCGCTGGTTACGGTGATACTGTTGTATATGCTCAATTTCTAAAAAGCGGAACTTCAAGTGAACTTAATATTATAGAAAAAATAGATAATATACATATTGTGCGGGCAGAAAAAAGTTTTGGGTTTCTCTTCCACGCTTCGGAAGATGTCAAAAAAGAAGCAAAATCAGTTTATTCCAAATTGCTGCTGGATGCTATCTCTAAAGCGAAAGAATTAAATTGCCGGATGTTAGTATTAGATGAAATAATTGCGACTTATAATTATGGCTTTGTAGCACCAAACACTTTACTGGATTTTTTTAAAAATAAACCAGAATCTATGGAAATCGTCATGACAGGCCGTGAACCAGATGCGAAACTCATAGAATTAGCAGACTATGTTTCTGAAATCCGCAAGATAAAACACCCCTACGATAAAGGTATCCCTGCCAGAAAAGGCATAGAAAAATAAGATTACCTTCCCATTTTTTGATGAAAAAAGATACATTACAAAAAAGTAATGTATCTTTTCTTTTACAAGTAGTTATTATCAATTTCATCCAATATGTTTTTTCTATCACCTAAAGAGGGTATTTTTTTACGGAATTCATCAATCAGAAGGAGATCTAAATCTGCTATTATGATCTCCTCTCCTTCACCCCCAGCTGCAACTACATTACCATAAGGGTCTATAATCATTGAATTTCCGTTATATATAGAGGACTCGTCTTTCCCTACCCTATTTACACCAACTATAAAGATCTGATTTTCTATAGCCCTGCTGCGCAGCAAGGTCTGCCAATGAGAAATGCGTTCCTTTGGCCATTGCGCGGGAATAAAGACAATATTCGCCCCTCTTAAAACTATATTACGACAGAATTCAGGGAAACGTAAGTCGTAACAGAGCATTAGACCCACGGTAAAATCATCAATTTCCCCTATCCCCCATTTATCGCCAGCTGTAAAATATTTTTCTTCCTCTAAAACGTAGGGAAATAAATGAACCTTTCTATATTTTTCTGTTACCACACCTTTACGATTAATCAGTGGCAACATATTATAATAGTCACCCTCACGAAGCTCAGGAATACTGCCGCCGACAATATTCACATTATATGCCACAGCTAAATCCTTTAAAAGCTTAGTACTGGAACCTTTTTCCTTCTGAGCAAAACTATGTATATTTTTCATATCATAGCCAGTATTCCAAAGTTCCGGCAAAACAATTATTTCAGCGCCAGATTCAGCCGCCTTTCGGACCATAGAGCCATACTTTTCCTCGTTGGCGCTAATATTTCCTAAAATTATATCACCTTGTATAAGAGCAACCTTAATCTTCATAGTCCACCTACTTTATCTATTCAGTCTGGCTCTCTTCTTTTTAGCGTTGCGGATATCATAACTGCAGCGGATTTGATAAAATCCGCAGGATTCCATTAAGCGGGAGCAAATGCGGGAACCAATTAAATCTTCTATAGACTCAGGAGAGAGATTAGTAGTAATTATCATCGGCAATTCATAATTTACTCGATAATTAATTATTGAAAATAAAGTTTTGATTGACCATTCCGTATAGTTATGAGCCCCCAGATCATCAAGTACCAGCACAGGTGCTGTTTTTACCATTTTCATAAGATCAAATTCATTATCAGCACTGTTGCTGTCAAAACTATAGCGTAGTTCGTCTAAAAAATCAGGAACCACAATAAATCTAACATCAATATTGTTATAAATCAGCTCATTAGCTATGGCTGCCGCCAAAAATGTCTTACCACAGCCTACATTACCTAATAACAACATACCATCTCTTGTAACACCTTGACTTACATCAGTGGTAAACTTTTTGGCCGCTTCCAATATTGCCTTGGCATTATCTCGGTAAGTAGATTTATTATCACCTCTATCAGCAGTAGAGTAAAAACACAAATCAAAGTCAGCAAAAAATATATTTTCAAGATGCGGGGGTATACCAGCTTTTTTCTGCCGTCGTTTTATTTCTTTGGCTTTGCGGCAACCGCATTCCACCATCTTATCGCCATCAATAACATAGCCCACGTCATCACAGTAGGGACATGTATGTTGATTTTCTAAATTTCCCAAGGGAAGATCTAATTTGTTAGCAATATCCTTAAAATTTTTCATTTTAATTTACCTCAAAGATATCATCAAAGATATCTCCTTTTTGATCATCACGGTACTTTTTAGCAGCAGATTTTATTTGTTTCTTCTCTTTATGTTTAACTTCTCCACTAACTATATCTTTAGGTGTCTTATAACCTTTAGACTGCCAATCCAATAATATCTTATTTATATACTGAAAATTACGTTTGTCAAGCAAAACAGCTTTTTTTAGAGCCTCATATATCATTTCGCCGCTCATAGAGAGATTAGTGAACCAATCCTTAATCTGCTCACCTTCAATACTGGAAAGAGGACGCCCCATCTCCTCCTGGAATTTCAAATAAATAGCGGAAAACTCACTATCTACCGATGAAATAATGCTCTTTTCCAGTTCTAAACTTCTGTTTTTGGCTTCTTTCCAGCCCCAGGCTTCCCTCATTTTTTCAAAAAAAGCCCTAAGGTCAATAATTCCCTTATTATTAACAGCTAAAAAACCTCTCTCCACTAAGACAGCGAGTATTTGGGAAATCTCCTCTTGCGTATAACAGCTGTGACAGGCTATATCTTTAATAGATAAATCTATGCCTGCACCCTTATAACGTAATAAATCTATGAGAAATAAGGTTTCTGTTGCCGACAGATTAAAACCGCGATAGTATTCCAACAGCAAATTTGGAACAGGTGTGACATCTGTAATTATATCTAAAAAAATCTCATTATTCTGTTTATTTTTCATATTACCCTCATTATTGCCGCCAAAAAGAAGGCATAAATATTATTAATACAGTAAATAGCTCTAAACGACCACCCAGCATAAGAAAGCTCATAATCCATTTACCAGCTACGGTAACCTCAGAAAAGTTACCAGCTGCACCTAACCTGCCCATTGCCGGACCTGAATTAGTGATCGAGGTCATAGAGCCAGTAAAGGCCTCAGCAAAAGTTAATCCTGTCATACTAAGCAATATAGCACCAATAAACATGGTAACAAAAAATAAGGCAAAAAATACGTTAACTTTTAACGCTGTACTCTCTGGAATTACTTTATTATTAATTTTAATATCTACCATGGCTTGGGGATGCTGCAGTCTAAACATTTGCATTTTTAATGTTTTATAACTAAGCAAATATGTACCCATTTTTATAGAACCAGATGTGGATGAATAACAGGCACCTATCATCATTATACACATAAGCAACACATGAGAAGCCGCCGGCCAAACATCAAAATTATCAGATACAAAACCAGTTGTTGTTAACATGGAGACCAGATTGAAAAAGGCGTTAGTAAAATTTTCACTAACAGAATCTTCCCAGTTTAGCATCAAGTTAATAAAGATAAACAGGGAGGCAAAAACTGTAATGAAAAAATAGAGTCTGAATTCCTCATTCTTAACTATAGGTTTTAATGATCTACTGATAAATGCCTTATAATATAGGGGACAACTTACACCGGCTAGAAACATAAAAATCGTAATTACCCATTCTATATATAGGCTATCAAAAGCTCCAACACTGGCGTTGCGGGTAGAAAAACCTCCCGTAGCCATAGTGGAAAAACTATGGCAAACAGCTTCAAAAAGACTCATGCCACCAATTAGTAAAAGAATAATTAATATCACTGTCAGTGATACATAAATTTTCCACAATATCATGGCTGAATCTTTTATATGTCCCGATAACTTTTCTTGATATGGACCTGAGAGCTCAGCCCGGAGCATAGACTGGCCTCCAGTACTTACCTGAGTCAATATCGCCACAAACAATACCACAACACCAAGACCACCTAACCATTGGGTCATGGAACGCCATAGCAATATTTCGTGAGACAGCACCTCAACATCTGTAAATGCGGTAGCGCCCGTAGTAGTAAAACCAGACATAGTTTCAAAAAAAGCCGAACTATAATCTGGAAAAACACCGGCAAAGACGTAGGGTAATGAACCTAAAAATGTTAGGGTTATCCACCCTGCAGTTACTATTAAATAGCTTTCCTTGGCTCTAATATTGCCCTGAGGTTTTACCAGAAGCACACAAATCAGCCCTACTACCGTAAATATTAATATAGTATAGACAAAAGGTAACAAATTTTTCCCACCAGTGACAAAAGACACTATCAGTGGCAATAAAAGCGTTACGTCTACCAGTAATATAATCTTACCAATATTATTTATAACTGTACCTAATCGTATCATAATAACTTATCTGTTTTTTTCTTTAAAGAATTTTTCCGCCGCTAAGCTGGCTTCAGGTAAAGCAAAGATAATAAGATGGTCACCGGCCTTAATAACATCACGACCTTTTGGTATAATGACCTCTTCTCCTCTTACAATCGTACCTAAAATAGAATTTTCGGGAAAATGTAAATCTTCAAGACAAACATTTAGGTGCTCCGATGACTCAGTTGTAACTAGCTCCATAACATGAGCACTAGCATCTCCTATTAAAGTGATAGATACTATATTACTCATGCGTACATATTTAAGAATGGCACCAGCCGCTAAAAGTCTGGGACTTATATTCCGGTCAATACCTATCTTTTCAACCAATGGTATGTAGTCTGACATACGCAACTGTGTTACGGTTCTACTAGCTCCTAATTGTTTGGCCAAAATAGCACTAAGTACATTAAAATGGTCATCCTCGGTTACTGCTACAAAAATATCAGACTCTTCTACGTTTTCATCACGTAATAATTGAATATCAGTAGCGTCACCATTAATGACAAGAGAGCGGTTTAATTTGTCGGCTAACTCCTTGCATTTATCAAAATCTTCCTCAAAGATTTTAATATTCAGACCCTTTTCCTCTAACTCCATAGCTAAATAGTAGCTTATTGTATCACCACCAACTATTATACAATTTTTTGCTTTACGACGTTCCTGACCAAAAGCCTGTTTAACATCATTCATGTGTTCAAGAGTAGTAATAAGGAAAAGAAAATCACCAACTAAAACACTATCTTCCCCACCTGGAATGATCATTTTACCATCCCTAATTATGCCGACAATAAGATAGGTATGATTCGTCTTTATCTCTTTTAACTTTTTACCTGCTGCTACAGTATTTTCTGTAACCTTAAACTCTAATAATATGACTTTTTTGTCGTGATAATACTCAATATTAAGAGCATCAGGAAAATCTACTAATTTAGCTATCTGATGAGCCGCAACTCTTTCAGGGTTTATTATCATATCTATGCCAAGAGCTTTTTTAGTAGTCTCATGGTCTATATCAACAAATTCTGGACTTCTTACTCTGGCAATAGTTGTTCTAACGCCAAAGGATTTAGCAATAAAGGAAGCCACTATATTAAGCTCGTCTCTTTCCGTCACAGCCAATAATATATCGGCGTTTTCAATGCCAGCCTCTTTTAAAACAGCTGTAGAAGCACAGCTTCCCAACACCGTATTAACGTCCAATCTTTCATTAACAGTATCTAAACGCTGGGGATTACGATCTAAAACTGTTACATCATGATCCTCTCCAGAAAGCATCTGAGCCAAAATATAACCAACTTTACCGGCTCCAACGATAATAATTCTCATGTCTTTATCCTAATTATTTAATATGATTATTAACAAAATGTTCTATTCTATTAAAAGCTTCCACAATCAAAGGTAAGGCTGTGGCGTATGATGCGCGAATGAAACCCTCGCCGCATTGGCCAAAAGCTGTGCCGGGAACTACCGCTACTTTTTCTTCCTTCAATAAATTATTGGCAAACTCTTCGGAAGTCATGCCAAATTTTGCAATAGAAGGAAAAGCATAGAAAGCGCCATCCGGAGTTACCATATCAAGTCCTATTTCTTTAGCTCTCTGAACAATATAACGTCTGCGACGGTTATATTCATGCTTCATCTTTTCAACTTCTTTAAAACCATTTTGGAAGGCTTCCACCGCAGCCATTTGCCCCATTATGGGAGCACACAATATAGTATATTGATGTATCTTAACCATGGCTTTAATGAAATCTTTATGACAAGCTAAATAACCTACACGCCAGCCAGTCATAGCAAAAGATTTAGAAACACCATTTACTAGAATAGTTCTATCCTTCATTCCCGGGATAGAAGCTAAGGAAACTGGCTCTTTTTCATAGGAAAGCTCACAGTATATTTCATCGCTGATAACTATAAGATCATTATCCTGAGCAACTTTTGCTAATTCCGTAAGTTCTTCCCTTGTCATAACAGCACCAGTAGGATTATTGGGAAAACTTAAAATTAAAACTTTACTTTTTGGAGTAATGTATTGTTTCAAAATCTCCGGCGTAAGTTTAAATTTATTCTCCGCATTAAGAGGCACAGCTACGGGAACCCCTCCTGACATAAGGGTACAAGCCTGATAGGAAACATAGCACGGTTCAGGAATTAATACTTCATCGCCATAATTTAACAAAGCACGTAAAGCTATATCTATGGCCTCACTGGCACCAACAGTTACCAAAACATCAGTACTGGCATCATACTCTAAACCAAAACGGTTATATAAGTATTTCACAATTTCATTGCGCAATTCCGGTAGACCATAATTAGAGGTATACATTGTATAACCTTTGCCTAATGAATAAACACAAGCTTCCCTAATAGTCCAAGGTGAAACAAAATCAGGCTCACCAACACCTAAAGATATTATATCATCTGAACCAGCACATAAATCAAAAAACTTTCTAATACCCGAAGGTGGAATACTTTTAATTGCCGGGGAAATATAATCATCTGGTATAAAAGTCATGCTGTCACCACCTGCCTGTTATCTACTATATCATCATCATAAATTACTTCATTATCTTTGTATGATTTTAAAACAAAGTTTGTCCAAGTGCTTTTGACACCATCAATGGTAGCCAATTTACAGGAAACAAAATTAGAAACATCCATCATGGTTTTAGCCTCTACCATAACAAAGAAATCAAATTTACCTGATACTAATAAAAGTGATTTAACTTCAGGAAAACGACAAATACGTCGGGCTATCTCATCAAAACCAACTTCACGCTGGGGCTGTACCTGAACGTCAATACGGGCGGAAACCATATTTTCTGTACTTGTTTTTTCCCAGTTTATTACAGTAGTATATTTAAGAATAATTTTATCACGTTCTAATTCGGTCATAGCCGCTTCCACTTCTTCTTTAGATACTCCGAGCATGCCGCTTATAACCTCTGTAGATAGGCGGCTATTGTCCGATAAAATTTCTAATAATTCTTTTTTCATATCTTCCATAACAGAGCCTCCAATATAATATAATCTTATTAATATCAATATTGTTTAGTAAATTATTATATCATATTTATCTAGGAAAGCCAATACTTTCCGTAAAGTTATACTGTGCTCTAAAAAGGTATTATACCATTATTTTATAGAAATTTATAATTTATCAATAGACTGAAAATATTAAAAGCATCTTTATCACTAAAATAAAGATGCTTTCTTCAAAAACATTTGTCTCTAATTTACTACTGATAAAGAGGGAATAAAACTTTCCTCTTCAAAACTATAACGTAATAATCTTTTACCTTTCTTTTTTAAAATATGGGTTAATTCATTATCTACACCTGCTAAAATTATAAGATCAGCCACATCAATCATAACAAGTTCTTTATGTAAAAAGGTTAAAGCTTCAATTGGCGGTACTAAAAGCAACTCTCGGTCACAGTGAGTAATCAAAGTAAAAAAACAATCTCGCTGTGACTCATCCCAGTTTACTAAAGAACGTTCTGAAGCTATTACCGCTGTTATGTTTAAATTAGCAAATTTTTCTTTCTCTCTAACTAAATAGGATAAAATACTTAGCTCAATCAGTTTGTCAGTACCAATAAAAAAATCACTGATACCAAAAGATTCAATAACTGAAGATAATTGACTAAAAAAAATAGGATTAATCCTACCCTGATAATTATCAGCTACAATAATCGAACAAGTTTTTTTCATATATGCCCTCGAGAAATAGTGTTATCTATATCATATGCAAAATTCCTAAAATAATATAATGAAGTTTTTAACAAAATTCAACTTAGGACATACCAAAGATTAAACTTATTTGTAAAATTAAACTACCTCTAGAACCAAATTATCAAGTAAATAAAATACCCCGCGCTTATTAACGCGGGGTACTTTGAAAAAATATTAATCTTAGAGATTCTTATCACGGAATACTTTAACGTAAGAATCAGCATAGATCTTTTTGTTCAAAAGAACTTCAGTAGAAGCAGCAACTTCCATCAAAGCATCGTCGCAGGGGTCAGCGATAACAGCGTCTAAGCCGCAGGAGGCGCCCATTGCGAGATAAGTTCTATTGAGCAAGGAACGGTCGGGTGATTTCTGAGAAACATTGGAGAGACCCAATACTGTGTTAGGAGCGGGTTCAGCCAAGGTTTTAATCTGAGCCAAAGCTTTCAAAACTTCGGGGCAGTGGAACTGAGCAACGTTGCAGGGAAGGATCAAGGGATCGATATACAAGTCATCAGAAGGAACACCATAAGCATCAGCATTAGCCACTAATTCCATAGCCAAAGCTACACGGCTGTCAGCTTCCTGAGGAACACCTTTAGCGTCCATGGTCAAGCAAACAACTTTTGCACCGTATTCAGCAGCCATAGCGAATACTCTGTCCATTTTTTCCTGTTCAGCAGGAACAGAGTTAATCAAAGCGTTGGTTTTGTCTTTGCAGAGCTTCAAACCTTCTTCGATAGCGTCATAGT
>CAWVFN010000001.1:0-22639 GCA_963928475.1 Bacillota bacterium | reverse complement strand
AAAGCGACAGAGGAGGCGGATACAGAATGAATGAAACCCAAGAAAGATTGATAGCTATTTTTAAAGAAGTTATGGATTATCCTGAAGACAAAGAGATATCATTAGATGCGACATTCAAGGATCTGGGTATAGATTCCATGGATTTAGTAGAGGTTGTATTTGCTATTGAATCCGAATTCGAAATTGAAATACCAGATAATGATTTGAAAAATTTTACTACGGTGGGAAGTGCTGTTGACTTTATTGCCGATTTAATTAATTAAGGCGTAAAAGGCTGTAAAGGATGTAAGACCGTTTTTGCGGCCTTCCTTTATGGCCTGATTATTTTATTTACGTCTTTTACCTGCAAGGAAAGAGTGATAATTTTGACGGAAGATGTCATTAAAAAAATTAAAGAGTGGGGCATAGAAGGAGTAAACGAGGAGATTTTAGAGACTGCTCTTATGCATCCCTCATATGATACTGCCGGTAAACGTAATAATCAGCGGTTAGAGTTTTTAGGTGACGCGGTTTTAGGTCTGGTATTGGCAGATTATCTTTACGCGAAATATCCCCAGAAGCATGAAGGTGATCTTACTCGTTTAAGGGCTTTACTGGCTCAAGAAGCGACATTGGCTAAGGTAGCTTCCAAGATGGGTTTAGGTGATATTTTGCTTTTAGGCAAAGGTGAGGTAAGTGATGGGGGACGTCAGCGTCCCTCAACTTTAGCTGACGCCATGGAAGCGGTAATCGCCTCAGTATATCTTTCTTTTGGCTTAGATAAAACCAGAGAGTTTATTTTGCGGTATTTTGGCGGCTTGGAGGATATCATTCCTGAGGCGGAAAAAAACATTTTGGATTTCAAAACAGCGCTTCAGGAATACGCCCAGAGTTTAGGCGGGGAAAACGTAAGTTATGATATCCTGCGGGAGGACGGTCCGCCCCATATCCGAGTGTTTACTGCTGGCGTTTTTTATCATGGACAGCTATTAGGGCAAGGTAAAGGGCGGTCAAAAAAAGACGCGGAGAAAGCCGCTGCCCAGCAAGGTTTTACAAGACTGAAAGAGATGATGGAAAAGGGCGATAAAAATGGCAAAGCGTAAGATAATCCCTATATTTATTCCTCAGGCTGGTTGTAGGAACCAATGTATTTTTTGCAATCAGAAGGGTATAACGGGGGTAAATCATATCCCTTGTGAGGAAGAGCTGGACGCTCTTATGCCTCTGGGTGGATCCGATTATGAACTGGCATATTATGGCGGCAGTTTTACTTCCCTGCCTTTTGAGACTATGGAAGCATATTTAAAGTTTGCGGTCAAAATGCGCCAGCAGGGAAGAATTGGTTCTATTAGGGTATCGACCCATCCTTCTACAGTTAATGAAAAAACTATAGGTCTTTTGAAATTCTATGGGGTCAACACTATAGAGCTGGGAGTACAATCCTTAGATGATGAGGTTTTGGCCAGGGCTGGCAGGGATCATGGTAAAAGTGAAGTACTATATAGTATGTTTTTGGTGAAAAACAACGGTTTTAATTTAGGTGTTCAATTAATGACGGGTTTACCCTTGGATACAGAGGTTAAGGTCTTTAAGGGGATTAAAGATATTATTCCTTTCGCACCTTCTATGGTTAGGATTTATCCTTTATTGATACTGGAGGGAACGCCTTTGGCGGCGGAATACCGTCAGGGAACCTATAGACCCATGTCTTTAGAAGAGGCCGTTAAATTAGTTCGTGATATGTACGCGGTATTTTCTTACTATCAAATACCGGTAATCCGCATGGGACTGCAGCCTACAGAGGATTTGCGGACAGATAGTGATTTGTTATTGGCTGGTCCCTTTCATCCCAGTTTTGGGCATTTGGTAAAATCCGCTTTATGGCTTAAACAGGCGGAAATGGTTTTACGAGATGCTCCCAATGAGGTAAAGTTAGTAGTAGCCAAGGATGATATGCCTTTACTGTTCGGCGAAAATGGCGCCAATATGAAACTTTTAAGTCAGGAACGCCGTATTAAAGTAAGCGGTAAGGGAAATAAGCGAGGAAGCATCCAAGTATATACTGGCATAAAAGGTCAGGAGAAACTCTATAAAACTCTTACTTGCGGTGATTTCCTCCGATCTTATCTTAATGAAAATAATTTTTGGAGCGAAACGTGTATTTAAAAACTTTGGAATTACAGGGATTTAAATCCTTTGCTGATAAAACTGTCATAGAACTGGAAAAGGGCATTTCAGCTATAGTGGGTCCCAATGGCTCAGGTAAAAGTAATATAGTTGAGGCCATCAAGTGGGTTTTAGGTGAGCAGAAAGTGCGCAATCTGCGGGGCCATAAGATGGAGGACGTTATTTTTAACGGTACAAAAAAAAGAAAACCCTTAGGCATGGCTGAGGTAAGTCTGATTCTGGATAACGAAGATAGAACCATAGATTTGGATTATACGGAAGTAAAGGTCACACGGCGTCTTTATCGTTCCGGTGATGGGGAATATCTAATTAATGGCAAGAATTGTCGTTTAAAGGACATCCAAAGGCTTTTTGCTGATACTGGTATAGGTAATGATGGTTATTCGGTAATAGGTCAAGGCAGAATCAGCCAGATCGTAGAGGCAAAACCGGAAGAGAGACGCGCTATGGTAGAAGAAACAGCTGGTATTGTTAAGTACAGGGAGCGGAAAAAAGAAGCTCTTCGGAAAATCACAGCTGCTGATGATAATCTTTTGCGTCTTCAGGATATTTTAAATGAGATAGAAGGGCGTCTGACCCCTTTAGCTGATGAGTCTGGCAAGGCGGAAAAATATTTAGCCTTGAAAAAAGAGGAAGATGATCTTGCGATAGGCTTATTAGCTGAAACAGCCATAGAAGTCCAGGATAAACTTGTCAAATTGGAAAAGGAGATCACTGTTGTTGATAATTCCTATGATAAGGTAAGCAGTGAACTCATTACGAAGGAGGCTACTCTGACTGAGGGAAAAGCGGAGTTGCTGCGTCTCGATGATTCCTATAATGAAGAACAGGGAAAGTATCATGTTTTAAGCAAGGAGATACAAGAGTCTGAAGGTGAGATAAAGGCATTAGAAAGCAGAATCATTGGTTATAATGATAAGATCAATATGTTAAAAGCTGATCTCGCTGAAAATCGGGAAAAATTAGCGGTAAACGCTCAACAACTACAAGAGGAACAGTCAAAACAGGCAGCGGCGTCAGCGGCGGCAGAAGAATTGGAGCAGCAGCTAAACTCATTAAGGAATCAGCGTCTTTCTGAGGAAGAGGAGCTGGCACAGGCTGAGATGGCTATAGAGCTTTTAAAAACTGAAGCCTTTGATGTGGAACGTCTTAAGAGCCAGAAGAAAAATGATATAAGCGCTTTGGAACAGAATGTTGCCAATTTTCAGCATCGTTTAACCGCTATAGCTGAAAAACGTCAGCGCTATCAGGAAGAGGATGAGGTTTTAGCCGCGCGTATCTCTGAAATCGTAGATTTTCTTGACGATCTTGCAAATAAGGAAGATAGCGTAAATCGTAAAAAGGAAGCGTACCGGGAAGAGTTGGCGGCGGAAAAAGTCAATATAAACGCTAAAAGAGAAGCCATCTTAAATTTAAAAATGGAGCTTTCGCGTAAGGAAGCCCGTTTAAAGGCTTTAGAGGAGTTGATACTTAAGCGTGAGGGGTTTTATCCTGGTGTAAAGGCAATTTTAGATGAGAAATCCAAGGGCGGCTTTAATGGTGTAATAGGCGTAGTAGCGGAACTGATTAAAGTTGATAAGTTATACGCCGGCGCTATTGAGGCAGTATTAGGCAGCTCTCTTCAGAATATTGTGGTAGCTACAGGCGAGGACGCGGCGGCGGCTGTGGATTTTCTGAAAGAAACCAAGCGTGGGGTAGCTACTTTTCTTCCCCTTGATATGCTGCAAGTAAAAGAGCGGCAGCCCATACCTAAAGAAATAGCGGATAATAGGGATTATATAGGCGTAGCGGCTGATTTTATTACTTTGCCTTTACGTATACAGCCTATTGCTCAGTATCTCTTAGGTAATACTTTATTGTTTAAGAGTTTATCGGAAGCTGTAAAGGCGGCGCGGCGCGTTAAAGGTAATTTTCGTTTTCTATCTTTAGATGGTGATATTATTAATAGCTCTGGTGCCGTTAGCGGCGGCAGCCGGGAGATAAAGAAAAACAGTTTTTTACGGCGCCAGAATGAGATGGAAGATTTACGGCGACGTACTTTTGCTATCGGTTCTGAGGAGAAGAACCTAAACGCGGAAATTACAGCTATAGCTGAAAAAAGGGAGCATATTAAGGCTCAGTTAAATGATTTAGACCGTAAAATAGAGGAACTGCGCCGGGATAAAGCCTCCTTCGATGGTGAGATAAAGAAGATTGACGCTCGCCGGGATATTTATAGCAGAGAAAAACAAGGCTTATCTTTAGAGGAAGAATCCATCAGAGGTCAGCTGGCAGAGGACGTTAGCAAAAAAGATACTATACAAAAAGAGCTTGGCGCTATAGAGGAGAAGGAAGCGAAAATTTTATCTGATATAGAGGCTAAAGAAGCGGAATTGAAAAGCGCTAAGGTAAGCGATGACGCTGGTCGCAACAAGTATACGGAATTGAGAGTTGCCTATACAGAACGTAAGGCCTCTTTAGATAATAGCCGCGGAAATTTGATGAGATTAGAGGAAGAGTCCAAAGCATTATCAGATCTGATAGCTGATAAGGAAAAAGAGTTAACAGCGGCTGAAGATCTAAAAGCCCGCTCAGAGATGAGAGCGGAAAAGGATCGAGAAACTGTTATGCGGAAGAATAAAGAGCTTTCATCCTTTGCCGATGGCTTAGATGAGGAGCGTGTGGTTCGTGATAATCTTAACGCGCAAAATCAGAGTCTGGAATTGGAAATAAAGAGCTGCCGTCAGCAGGAAAATTTATTAAAGGAAGAAAAATATAAATTATCATTGAAGCGGGAGCGGTTATCTTTAGAAAGAGAGCAAGCGTCTCAGCGTCTGGAGGAAGAATACCAGCTGGAATTAGTTGACGCTTTGCCTTACCGCCGCGATGACCTCAGCAAGAAGGAAAAGCGTGACAGTCTTAAGTTACTGAAAGAGCGCATCAGCGTATTAGGCAACGTAAATATTGGAGCGATAGAAGAATATAAAACTGTATCAGAGCGATATGATTTTTTAATTGGCCAGCGCGATGATGTCTTAGAGGCGAAAGCCGGTTTGGAAAAAGTCGTAGCTCGTATGGATGAAATCATTATTGATAGATTTACTGATACTTTTGAAAAAATCAATGTAAGTTTCCAGCAGACATTTCCCGCGTTTTTTCAGGGCGGATATGGTGAGCTGCGTCTTACCGCGGAAGATGACCCTTTAGAAACAGGAGTGGAAGTAATAGTACAGCCTCCTGGCAAGCGTCTGCAGCATCACAGTCTTTTGTCTGGTGGTGAATTGGCTCTTTCTGGCATAGCCTTATTGTTTGCTATTTTGAAGGTACGTTCTAGTCCTTTTTACGTGTTAGATGAGATTGATGCTGCCTTAGATGAAGTAAACGTTGGTAAATTTGGCGCTTACTTAAATGAATATGGTGATAACAGCCAATTTTTAGTTATTACCCATCGTCAAGGAACAATGGCTTCAGCTAAGGAGCTTTATGGTATTACCATGGCGGAAGAAGGGGTGTCACGTACGGTATCAGTGCGTTTAGAGGAAGGGATAAAGGAGTAAAAATTATGGGACTTTTTGATAGACTTAAGTCTGGTTTAGGTAAAACCAGAGGCGGATTCAGCGGTAAAATAGCGTCGGTGTTAACTGGCAACAAAATTGATGAATCCATGTTTGATGATTTAGAAGAAGCTTTAATTGAGGCTGATATGGGTATAGCTACAGCCTTAAATCTGATGGACATATTGCGTCATAGGGTAAAAACAGACAAGATAAAAGAACCAAAAGAGTTGGAGGCGGCTCTTTCAGAAGAGATTTGTAAAATTTTATCTCAAGGTGAAAGCGACTTTAAACCTGAGAAAGGTGTTTTACATGTTATTTTAGTGACAGGTGTCAACGGTGTAGGCAAAACAACATCAATAGGAAAAATGGCGGCTCGTTTCAAGGATGATGGTTATAAAGTATTGCTTTGTGCCGCAGATACCTTTCGTGCCGCTGCTGCTGATCAATTAGAATTATGGGCGGAACGGGCTGGTGTGGATATCGTAAGGCACAACGAGGGAGCGGATCCTGGCGCTGTGGTTTATGATGGTATCCAGGCGGCTAAAAGCCGTAAAGCTGATATCTTACTGATTGATACCGCTGGCCGTTTACAAAATAAGAAAAATCTCATGGCTGAGCTGGGTAAGATTAAGCGTATTTTAGAGCGTGATCTGCCTGAGGCTCCCAAAGAATCTCTTTTGGTGCTGGACGCCTCCACGGGGCAGAATGCTATAAGCCAGGCTAAAGCCTTTAATGAGATAGTGGATTTGACTGGTGTTATACTTACCAAAATTGACGGTACCGCTAAAGGCGGCATTATCGTTGGCATTATAGATGAAATGAGGATCCCCGTTCTTTATATTGGCGTCGGTGAGGGCATAGACGATTTACAGGATTTTGATGCTCAGGCGTTTGGGCGTGCGTTATTTGATCCGGAAAACGAAAAAGGAGCTGATATATATGAGTAAAATAGCGATTATTGGTGGTACTGGGGTATATGATCCCACGATGTTAGGAGAGGTAAAAGAGGTAATTTCCGCTACTCCCTATGGCACAATAACAGCTGTAGAAGGCAATTACAAGGGTGTGGACGTAATATTTATGAACCGTCATGGAGCGGGCCATTCTGTGCCTCCTCATATGATAAACTACCGGGCCAATATTTGGGGTTTAAAGGAATTAGGTGCTTCCCGTATTTTAGCTACAGCGGCGGTAGGTTCAATGAATATTAATATGGCGCCGGGCAATTTTGTTTTCCCGGACCAATATTTAGAATTTACCAAAGCGAGGAAATGTACGTTTTTTGATGGCGGAGAAATGGGGGTTGTTCATACCGACATGACAGAGCCTTATTGTCCGGAAATGACTTATGCATTAGGTAATGCGGCTTTGTCTTTAGGGGTGACGGCACACAGCGGCGGTGTATATGTATGTACTGAGGGACCACGTTTTGAAACGCCGGCAGAGATTAAGATGTACCGGCATATGGGTGGTGACCTGGTGGGTATGACAGCTTTCCCGGAGATAGCTTTAGCACGTGAGTTAGGACTCTGCTATGCTACCATAGCTATGGTGACTAATTATGCTGCTGGAGTTAGTGAAACCCATCTTACCCATGAGGAGGTTTTGGAAACTATGGCTGCTAACTCCGCTAATATACGTTCCTTATTATTGGAAACATTACCGTTGCTGAAAGAAGATGCGAAATGTGAATGCGGTAAAACAGCGGCTAAAATGTGAAGAGAGAAGATAGAGAATGAAACATATAGAATGGCGAGATAATTGTCTTTATTTATTGGATCAGCGAAAATTGCCTAATAAAAAAGAGATAGTAAAATGTGTAACTGTAGATGATATATGCGAAATGATTGTGACTTTGGGAGTACGTGGTGCGCCGGCCATCAGCGTGGCCGGAGCCTATGCTATGGTCATGGCGGCGGAGAAATACAATGGCTCTGAGGCTGATTTTCTATCATATATGGAATCAGTTGAGAAAAGAGTGGCTTCCACCAGACCCACGGCGGTGAATTTGTTTTGGGCTTTGGCGGAGATGCGTAAAGTGTGGCAGGGAGCGGTAAGGGCTGAAGCTCCGAAAAGACTATTAGATAAGGCAAAAGCCATAGAGTCGGACGATATTAATCGCTGCCGCGCTATTTCCCGATTTGGTGCTGACCTCATTCCCCAGGGCGGCCGTATATTGACCCATTGTAATGCCGGTGCTTTAGCAACGGCTGGTGTGGGAACCGCTATAGGTGTTATAGAGGAAGGGTTCCGTCAGGGGAAGGTGGAAATGGTTTACGCGGATGAGACGCGTCCCCTATTGCAGGGCTCCCGTCTTACCGCTTATGAGATGCTGGAAGCTAATATTCCAGTGACCTTAATTACTGATAATATGGCGGCGGCTATTATGGCCCGAGGTGAAATCAACATGGTAGTAACAGGCGCTGACCGCATTGCCGCCAATGGTGACGCTGCCAATAAGATAGGGACTTATGGTGTTGCTGTTTTAGCCAAGTACCATAATATTCCTTTTTATATTGCGGCGCCTCTTTCCACTTTTGACTTGACCACAGCTTCGGGAAAGGATATTATTATAGAAGAACGGGACGGCGATGAAGTACGTACTTTAGCCGGAGTATATATAGCGCCGCGTAATGTTCCTGTGGCTAACCCTGCTTTTGACGTGACGCCCCATGAGCTTATTTCCGGCATTATTACGGAAAAGGGAGTCATTACAGGTGATTTCCAGCAGGCAATAGCCCAACAATTATGTGATTGAACAGGTGTGGTCTTGAAATATGGCGATTTTTATTAAAGATATATACTATTTACCCATGACCGGCAGAGCTGAGTTGCAAAGAGGCTCTATACGTATTGAAGGTCAGAGAATAACAGCCATAGGTAATAATATTACACCTAAGTGGGGTGATGAGATAATCTATGGTCAGGATAAATGCGCCTTGCCGGGCTTTATAAATTGCCATACTCATGCAGCCATGACTATGCTCAGAGGACTTGGGGAAGGATTGTCGCTGAATAGTTGGCTAAATGACGTTATTTTACCGGTGGAAGCCCGGTTGAAGGGTGAGGATATCTATTTAGGCACTCTTTTGGCCAACTTGGAGATGCTTAAAAGTGGCACTACCTGCTACGCTGATATGTACATGGATTTGGAATCCAGTCTTTGGGCTATAAGCGAGAGTGGCATAAGAGCTGTTTTAAGTACCGGTCTATTGGATAATGACGGGCGAGGTCAGAGCCGTTTAGCTGAGGCTGTGAATATAAACAGACGTTATAGTAAATGTGAAGAGGGACGAGTTAGTTTTATGCTGGCTCCTCACGCTGTTTATTCTTGTTCGCCAGGGTATTTACAGGATATAGCCGCGGCGGCTAAGGAAGAGGATTTGGGACTGCATATACATATCGCGGAGACGGAAAAAGAGCAGTCAAACTGTTTAGAGGCTAACGGACGCCGGGTAATGAAGCACTTAGAGTATATAGGTTTTCTCAGTGATCGGGTTTTAGGTGCCCATATGATACATCTTGACACAGATGAACTGAAATTAGCCAGTCATTATGGTGTGAAGGCTGTACATTGTCCGGAAAGCAACATGAAATTGGCTTCTGGTATTTTCCCCTATAAAAAGTTTAAGGAGTACAATATAAATGTCGCTTTAGGTACAGACGGAGCTGCCAGCAATAATGATTTAGATATGTTTGGTGAAATTCGTACTGCTTCTCTTTTGGCTAAAGCGTCGTCTAAAGATCCTGAATTAATGTCTCCTTACGAGGCTTTAGAAATGGCTACTATATCTGGAGCCAAAGCTTTAGGTTTGGAGCGGGAAATAGGTACTCTGGAAGTGGGGAAAAAGGCGGATATAAATATAATATCTTTGTGGCGGCCATATCTCTATCCACGGGACACAAAGCATTCTTTAATAAGCCACTTGGTTTATTGTGCTAAAGCAGGAGATGTACATACCGTTATAGTTAATGGTAAAGTTTTAATTGAACATGGACGGGCTTTATATATAGATGAGGGTAAACTTTATCAGCAGGTAGCCGCAAGGGCTAAAAGACAATAAAAAACCGTGGAAATACCACGGTTTTATTTTTTTATACAGTAAAAAGTGATGGTTTTATATGTTTTATCATATCCTCTATCTCTCTCAGTTCTTGGCAGGTGCCGTCAGAACCCGCGGAAAAACCAAAATCAGCAGTAACAGGATTTTCGCCGATTAATACTTTAACTTTTTCTCTTAGTCCTGCGATTTCAAGTTCATGAATGGTTTAGCGGAGACCTTGATGATTTGAAACAAAAGAGGGGAGACCTTTTCCCGGCAGGATAATATGTCGTTATAGTAAATTTCTTTTCTTATATTCTCTAGGTGAAATGCCCTCAGATTTTCTAAAAACTCTGGAAAAGTAGCTAACATCCTCAAAGCCTGATTCCATGGCTGCCTGGCTTACTGTAGTATTTCTTTTGCTGAGTATGGATTTAGCGTGTTCCATACGAACGTAGGTTATATATTCAGTAATAGTGTAGCCGAAGGTTTGGCTGAATATATGACTTAAATAACTGGGGCTAAGATTAACCTCTTTGGCTATCTCATTTATAAAGAGTTTTTCCTTAAAGTGGTCTTGTATATAGTCGGCGGCGGCGTATACTGCTTGGAAATTTTCAGAGCTTTTGGATTTTTTTACTTCCTCAGAGAAAATGCGTACCATGTTTTTTGTCCAGTAGCAAATTTCTTCTATTGTTTCTTTAGCGTAAAGCTCTTCAAAAAATTTGCTATTTAGAGAAGATATCTCTTTAGAGTCCATGCATCCGTCTCCTGCTCCTCGCGACAGTATAACCAGAAGTTCAATAATTCTAGCTTTGATATCGCCGATATCGTCTCCATTATGACTTAAAATAGACGTAATTATATTACCTATAAGCTTTTCCGCCGATTCAGTTTCGCCTCGCCGTATATTGGCCGCAAGCTGCCATTCTTTATTTTGCAGCGAGAAGTTTTCCATGATTTTTGTACTGGGTTTATAGCATGGTTTTGGTAAAATATCGCTGTTTTTAGCGATTGTATCGGACAAAAATGGTTGATAGAGACTATTACTTGCTTTGCTGAAAGCTGGTATCATTTCTTTATTAGTGATTTGATTCGTTATAGCGGACAAAAGATAGGCGGCAGCATTAATTTTGTCTTTAGACAGAACCTTTAATGCCAGTGCGGACTTTTTTACTTCCGAGATATCCACTTCTAACCCCTCTACCATAGTGCCTATTTCATCTAAAAAGTGATCTTCTGGTTCCCACAGTAGAACCTGACCACAGATAACCGCTCCTTGGTGTTTGCTTATTATTATAGGTACTGCCCAGGCAACTAAGCCGGCGTGGCAGCGGAAAACATAGGTCTTACCGAATTTAGCCGCTTCTCGTTCAGCCTTAGCGTAAGAGCGGCGGCATTTTTCTCTGCCTAAGGGGGATTTTTTTATAAGTTGGCAAAATTTGCAATCCGGCACCTGGTTGCCTGTGGATACAACGACATTTCCTTTTTTATCTACTAAAAGTGCTTTTAAACCGCTGATAGTAGAGAAAGATTGTAGTATTTTTGCCAGAAATTCCTTTTCCGGACTGGTATTAAGCCCTTGATATTCCTCGTTATGCACGTTATCACCTCGGAAGTAAAGTACAAATTTATTTTACTATTACCTGGCTGATATTTCAATGTGAGAAAAAAGCTTTCTAATTTATTATAGCAGTTTTTTAGTAAATAACATGATTTTTGAAAAACGATACTTTCAATTTTCATGTTATATTTAGTTATGGCAAATAAAAAGCTTGACAACAAAAGGAGAAGTAATTATACTGAACAGTGTTCACCGAGAGGGGATATTGATATGAATACCATAGTAACATCAAGAGAAGATATAATAAAGAGCAGTAAAGAGTTAATACAAAATCAGGGTTGGTCTGCTGTTAGTATACGATCAGTGGCGGCAGCTTGCGGTGTATCAGTAGGATCTATATATAATTATTTTGCTTCCAAAGCGGAGTTAGTTGGCGCCGCAGTTGAAAGTGTATGGTATGAGATTTTCCATTTGCCGCAGGACAAGTCTGTATTTTGTGATACACTTAGCACTATTGCTTGGATATATCAGCGAATGGAGTATGGGTGCAGTCAATATCCTGGTTTTTTTACACTCCATTCTTTTGTCTTTATGGATGAGGATAAGGCTGATGGAAAAAAAGTGATGCTACAAATATGGCAGCATATTATAGATAACTTATGTAATGTCCTGAGGCATGATGTCAATATTCGTTCAGATGCTTTTAACTCTCAGTTTACAGTGGAAAAATTTTCTGAACTTATTTTTACTTTAATCTTATCCGCTATGCTTCGTCAGGATTATGATGTGACGATGATAGAGGAAATGGTTCGCAGGACAATTTATTAAGAGACCATAGAGGCATTTTTTTTCATACTATAAAATGAACAATGTTCAGAAGAGAGATGATGATTTATGAAAGTTAAAAGGGATAAACTATTGCTTCTGGCTTGTTTAGTCTGGAGTATTGCTGGTTTTAATATTTTACGAATTGGGATATTAGCTTATCCCTCATATTTAACGATATTGAATGTATTTTTATCAGTAGTTGTTTTTGTAGTTTTCCGGAAATGTATTTTTGGTAAGTTAGTTAACAAGCATACTGCAAGAATAAAGGGTTATACCGAGGAAAAACAATTCTTTCTAAAGTTTTTTGACAAAAAAGCTTTTATAATTATGGCTATTATGATGGGTGGTGGTATAGGACTCCGTATATCTGGAATTGTGCCGGAGCGTTTTATTGCGGTATTTTATTCTGGGCTTGGCGCATCTTTATTGTTAGCGGGAGTCTTATTTGGCCGCAATTATGGTAAATTATTATCTTCGGCTGTACCAGCGCAGGATGAGTAGAAAAAGGGAGAGTTATTAAGGGATTTCACTTACGTAAGCAGTTTATACAAATATTAAGTTAAAGTCTATTTTATTCTTTACGTTTACTTATTGTCAGCCTTATGCTAAAATAATTAAAAAGTTAAATAGCAAAAAGGTGAGAAAATGTTAAAAATAAGAGAATGTGTGAAGAATTTGATTCCTTATGTTGGCACAAAGCAGAGAGATGAAGTGCAGGGGGATTTTGGTACAGAAGAAATATATGATTTATCCGCTAATGAAAACCCCTTGGGACCGCCGTTATCTGCGATTGAGGCTATAAATGTAGTAGCGCCGAAAAGTGCCAGGTATCCTAAATTAGATGACAAAACATTGCTTTCCGCCATGTGCCGTGGCCTAAATATAAGGGAAAGTGAGATAGTTTTTGGCTGTGGTTCAGGTGAGATATTAAAACTTTTGGCCTTGTCCTTTTTAGAACCTGGCGATGAGGTCATCGTACCATATCCTACTTATACTGAATATGAGCGCACCGCTGTACTTTATGGGGGTATTTGCCGCAGGATTCCCTTAAACCAGGATAAAGTTATCGATTTACCCGCTATGGCCGGAGCCATAAGTACGAAAACAAAAATTATCTATATATGTAATCCTAATAACCCCACAGGTACTGTTATTGATAAGAGATCGCTTTTGCAAATGCTCCACCGGGTTGGCAGTGATATTTTAGTAGTATTAGATGAGGCCTATGGTGAATACAATGATGATCCTAATTCACCTGATGGTATAGAGATTTTTCATGAATTTCCCAATGTCGTGGTGACACGTACTTTTTCCCACGCCTATGGTTTAGCGGGATTGCGTATAGGTTATGCCTTAGGTGATGAGAGAATAATAAATATTTTAAGAAAAGTGCGGGAGCCGTACACTATTAGTATGTCGGCTCAGGCTGGTGCCTTAGCCGCCTGGCAGGACAGGGAGTATATCAAAAAAAGTGTAGATTACAACAAGGTAGAAAGAGAGTATCTTGCTGTCCAATTAGAATTAATGGGTATAAAAACTTTGCCCAGTCAGGCTAACTTTCTTTTATTAGAAACTAATTTACCAGGTAAAACTGTTTATAATAAACTTTTAGAAGCTGGTATAGCTGTATGTTCAGGAGAGACTTTTGGTTTATCCCAGGCTATAAGAGTTTCCGTAGGCTTACACAAGGAGAATGAGTACTTCCTTGCCAAATTAAAGGAAGTTTTAGCCGGTGAATAACTGAGCCTATACATTTGCTTGTCTAAAATAGGACGTCTAAATCAGACGTCCTATTTTTTTAAAGGTGATTATAGAGATATTATGGCGTTGTAAAAAATTTATAATAATATCTGTTCTATTTCATAGGACTACCCCATAGAATGAAACAAAACATTTTAAACGGGGGAACAGAAATGAAGAAAAAAGGAGTTATTACCGGTTTACTCTTCGTTGTTTTGCTGGCCTTTGTATTTCAGACAGAAATAGGAGGATTTTTAGGTTCTCTTAAGGATAAAGCCCAGGAAGCGGTAAATGCTGATACTGCGGCCTTAGCTGAAAAAGAGAATTTGCCCAAGACAGAGGAGAAAGAAAGTACTACTACGACAGAGTCGGAAGATAATGATGCTGCTGCGCCGCCGGTGCCTTCTAATAGCGGTGAGGCTTCAGATGATGATGCCGCTAATGAAGCGGCCACAGCCAGTGATATAACTTATAAAGAAGTTTCATTATTTTTTGTTGATGAGGCCGCTGGTGAAATGGCTGTAGAAAAACGCAGTGTTATTAATGGTTTAGGTTTAGCTAAAGCCACCATGGAACAGCTTCTTACCGGTCCTACCGAGTCTTCGCTCCAGTCTTATATACCTGAGGATACAGAAATCCTGGGTATAAATATAGAGGACAGCGGATTGTGTACCATAGACTTTAGTCCTGAGATACAGAATGCTGACCTCAACAGTGCTGAGGAAAAATATGTTTTAGAAAGTATCGTTGATACCTTAGGTCAGTTTGATACGGTTAAAGCAGTGCAAATCAAGGTAAATGGCAATACGGTACAAAGCTTAACTGGTCACTGGGATATAAGTCAGCCCTTACCGGTAAGTAATTAAGGTGCAGTAAAACTGAAGCAGCAGCCGGCAGATAGAAGGCCGGCTGTTTTTTAGTTAAAAGAAAGCTGTGATTTTTTCCCTCAATTCGTCATATGTTTTCCTGAGGTGAGTTTTATGATTACATTAATGGTAAAAAATTTAAAAAGTGGGTTATGTCGCCTTTGTATTTTAGTAGTTGCCTTGCTGATGTTATTTTGGGGGGTGCCGGAGTTCTACGGAGCTTTAGCTGGCGATAATGAGGGTGATGATCTTAAGGAATTAACAGAGCCTTTGCGGGTGGAAGCGGTACCAGACCCCTCTAATTTATCGGCTTGGTTCAACTATATTGACGTCCACTAAAAAAACTCTGGTGTTTATCAGTGAAAAACAGTATAATATAATGATAAAATAAGTTGGAGCTAAGGGTGAAGATGAAAAATTCAGATCTTGATAAGGATATAGCTCTTTTCAGTGATTATCTTTTGGTGGAGAAGGGTTATTCTCCTAACACCATAGCGGGATATGCCAGAGATTTGCAAGACTTTTCTCGTTTTTTGCGGGACAGTGGCGGGTCAGGATTAGTCTCTGCCCAGCGTCAGCAGGTAATGGGCTATTTATCTGAGTTGCATAAAAAGGGTCTTTCAGCTAATTCCATAGGGCGGCGTTTGTCAGCCCTGCGGTCCTTTTACAAATTTCTGCTTTTGGATAAGAGAATAGAGGCTGATCCCATGGTTAATCTTGAAAGTCCCAAGGCGGCCAGATACTTGCCTAATGTTTTAAGCCAGGCTGAGGTTTCTTTATTATTGTCACAGCCTGATACATCTACCTTAGCTGGAAAAAGAGACAGGGCAATTTTAGAGACTTTATATGCTACAGGCATGCGTGTCAGTGAGTTGGTAGGTCTTAATCTTGATGACGTAAATCTCAGGTTTTCTTATGCTAAATGTTTTGGTAAAGGTGGTAAAGAACGCCTTGTTCCCTTAGGCTCCTATGCTATTACAAGTATTGAGGAATACCTCCAAAAAGTTCGTCCTGTTTTTTTAAAAGTCAAAAGCAGTGAGCAGAGTTTATTTATAAATCAGCGGGGAAAAAGACTGACCCGTCAGAGCGTTTGGAATATTATAAAGACAAGCGCCGCGTCAGCGGGATTAGAAGGCTCTTTAAGTCCTCATACTTTGCGTCATTCTTTAGCTACTCATATGTTGGAAAATGGTGCTGATCTCAGAACAGTACAGGAAATATTGGGACATGTTGATTTAGCTACTACGGAGATTTACACACATTTACTGCAAAAGACCATAACCGCGGAGTACAAAAAATATCATCCCAGAAGCTAAATATATAAGAGGTAGATATTATGAAGCGAGGATTTATAATAGTTTTAGACAGTGCTGGTATAGGTGCTACACCTGATTGGCAAAAATATGATGAGGAACCTGGCAATACTATTTGTCATATAGCCGAGGCCATAGGCGGTCTTAATTTGCCCAATATGGCTAAACTTGGTTTGGGTAATATAAGAAAAATAAAAGGGGTTCCCCCTGTGGAAAGTCCCCTTGCTTCTTGGGGCAAAGCCCCTCTTACCACCAAGGGCAAGGACACTACGGCGGGACATTGGGAAATGATGGGCATAATTTTAGATGCTCCTTTTCCTACTTTCCCTCAGGGCTTTCCAGCTGATTTAGTACATAAACTGGAACAGGCCTTTGGCGCATCAATCATTGGCCTGAAACCGGCTTCTGGCACTGCTATTATTGAAGAATTGGGGCAGGAGCATATATCTACTGGTGCTCCCATAGTTTATACTTCCGCTGACAGTGTTTTACAGATAGCCTGTCATGAAGATGTATATTCTCTTGAGGAATTATACGATCTTTGTCTTAAAGCAAGGGAAATATGTCAGGGTGAGTATGGAGTAGGACGCGTAATCGCCAGACCTTTTACAGGTACGCCTGGTAACTTTGTCAGAACGGCCTATAGACGAGACTTTTCTTTGCAGCCGCCAAAGCCCAATGTTATTGATGCCTTAAACGGTAATTCTTTGCCTGTTATAGGTGTTGGTAAAATCAGTGATATTTTTGCTGGCTGCGGCATTGATATTTCCTATCCTTTGAAAGGCAATGATCTTTGCTTAGAAAAAACATTAGAACTTGTTAAAGAGGGTGGCACTGGATTTTATTTTATTAATTTGGTGGATTTTGATATGTTATACGGCCATCGCAATGATCCTAAGGGTTACGGTGAGGCTTTAGGTGATTTTGACGCTAAACTGACTGAAATTTTGGCCAACATAACTGACGATGATTTATTGATTATTACGGCTGATCACGGCAATGATCCCACTACCAGAAGTACTGATCACAATCGTGAGTATGTACCTATCCTATCTTATAGTCCCGGTTTAGCTGGGAGACACTTATCTGGGGTAAGTGGTTTATCTGATATCGGAGCTACTATATATAAGTGGCTGACAGGCGCTGATTTTAGCCAAGGTGTTAGCTGGCTTTAAGAGGTGGTATTGGTGGGGATTATTGATATAATAGACAAGAAGAAACATGGCAACAGTCTGACGGCAGAGGAAATAGATTATGTAATAGGGGGTTATGTTGACGGCATTATTCCTGATTACCAAATTAGCGCTTTATTGATGGCAATTTATTTTCGCGGTATGACAGAGGCTGAGACCTTTGCCTTAACCCAGTCGATGCTGAGGAGCGGCAAAACCTTGGATCTGTCTTCTCTGCCTGGTATTACTATAGATAAACACAGTACTGGCGGAATAGGTGATAAAGTTACCCTTATTTTGGCCCCTTTGTGGGCTGCCGCTGGTTTGATAGTAGCCAAAATGTCCGGCCGTGGTTTAGGCCATACTGGTGGCACCATTGATAAGCTTGAATCTATTCCGGGTTTTAGAGCCTCTTTATCTCAGCGTGAATTTTTACAGGGAGCGGCGGATAACAAGATAGCCATTACCGGTCAAAGCCAGCATTTGGTACCTGCGGATAAGTTGTTATACGCCTTAAGGGATGTTACGGCTACAGTTGATTCCATTCCCCTGATAGCTTCGAGTATCATGTCAAAAAAGTTAGCTACTGGCTGTGATATTTTGGTTTTGGATGTCAAGTACGGCAGCGGTGCTTTTATGTCCTCAATGGAACAAGCCGAAATACTGGCCAGAGCAATGATAGACATAGGGGAAAGGGCAGGGAGAAAAACTGCGGCCTTTTTGAGTCCCATGAATCATCCTTTAGGATATGCTGTGGGCAATTCTTTGGAAGTGTTGGAAGCTTTTGATGTTTTGCGGGGAAAGTCAGAGGGAGAATTAAAGGATTCGGTATTAGCTATTGCCGCCGCTGGCTACTGTATGGCTGGTTTAAGTCCTGATTTTCCGCATGGTGTATCTTTAGCCCAAAAGAATATCCACAACGGTGCTGCCTTAGATTGTTTTTATCGTTTTATCAAGTCTCAGGGAGGAAAAATAGGCGACGGAGATCTTTATAAGGTATTGCCAGTGTCTGACAATAGGATATTGGTAAAAGCGGATAGAGATGGCTATATAAATGATATAGACAGTTTGACGATAGGTGAAATATCCATGTCATTAGGGGCGGGGCGTGAGAAATTAGGAGATAGTATAAAGTATGATGCTGGAGTTTTGTTAAAGCATCAGGTTGGTGATAAAGTAGCGAAGGGGGATATTTTAGCGGTTCTTTATTTAAGTGACAAAAAGATTGAGAAGAGCGAATTGGAGCGAAAAACAGCACATGCTTTTAGGATTAATGATATAAGACAGCGAGAGAAAGAAAGTAAAAAATTCATCTATCAAAATCAAGTAAAGGATATCAGTGATATGATGCTTTGATTAAAAGACTGAGAGGAACTGTACCCAATGAAAAATTTTTTAAGAATATTTTCTGTAGTAATACTTATAACGTGTTTTTTTGCCCAAGGCATAGATGCCCGCGAGATAATTCCCAGTACGGCTGCTACGTTAGAAGATGTACAAACTGAGACTTTTGCCGAAGTTGAAGCGGCTCGTGGTCATGAAACTGAAAATGTCCAAGCCGAGGCCGCTATATTAGCTGATCCTATTACCAAGAATGTAATATATGAGAAAAATGCTGACGCCCGTATGTATCCTGCCAGTACCACTAAGTTGATGTCCTTTGTTGTTGCTATGGAAAAAATAAATGCCGGTGAGATCAGCTTAGAGGATAAAGTGACAATATCAGAGGCGGTGGAGGCCATAGATGAAGGTGATATAGGCTTAAAAGCCGGTGAAATATATACACTGAATGATTTGTTAATGGCTATGTCTATAATTTCCGCCAACGATGCTTCTTTGGCTGTTGCTGAATATATCGGCGGCAGTGAAAGTCAGTATGTGGAAATGATGAATAGTAAAGCCGCCGCTTTAGGTATGGCAAATACCCACTACGTAAACTGTAATGGCTTACATAATGATGATCATTACACTACTGCCCGAGACTTACTGACTTTATCGATATATGCTGTTGATGTTCCGGGCCTTTTAACTTTAACATCAGCGGTTAGTTATAATTTCCCCTTAAATGGCGGTCAAAAAGCTATTAGCAATACGAACCGTCTTTTGATCTGGTATGAAGGGACAGACGGTTTAAAAACAGGTTTTACTACTCCAGCTGGCTATTGTCTTACCGCTACGGCAGTACGTGATGATATGCGTCTTATAGCTGTAGTTCTTGGCTGCAATAAGCAATATAGTCATTATAGTGAGGCTATGAAGCTATTAAATTATGGCTTTGATAATTACGCTATGGCTGAGGCGGTATCTGGATCTACGGTTTTGAGTAAAGTGACTTTGCCCAAGGGTAAAGTGGAAGAAGTTGGAGTCATGGCAGAGGAAGCAATAACCCTGCCTACGGCGAAGTCGGGTGATCCGGGGTATGATATTATCTATGAGACGGATTCGGACTTAACGGCGCCAGTAGCCAAAGGTGATGTAATAGGTACTGTGAAAGTTGAAGCAAATGGCGAGATTATAGCTGAAACGCCGATGCTGGCGGCGGAATCTGTGGATAAGGAAAATATTTTTCAGACAGTATATAGGTTTTTCCGTGACCTGATTCGCCGAGTAACGACATAATAGCTGTTTATTTCTCTTTTTTCCACAAAGGTAAATAAGAATATTTCCAGAAATCCCTTATATGACATAAATTAAAATTTGGGGGATGTAGAAATGGAAATTTTACGCAAAAAAAATCTCCTTACCATCATGGTGGAAGGAGATTTTGATTTATCTGTCTGTCCACAGATAAAGGCGGCAATAAATGAGGAGATGTCTTCTAATAAAATTACGCGTATTATTTTTGATATGGAAAATTGTAATTTTATAGATAGTTCCGGCCTGGGTGTGATTTTACTTTGCTATAAAAACACAGCGCCCCTTGGCGGCGGTGTATCTGTCAGGAATGTACGTCCTGAGCTTGTCCGCTTGTTTACGATGGCCGGTTTAGACAGAATAATATCAGTAAGTCCTCTGAAGGAGGTGTACAATGGCTGAGGGAAAAAGGTTTGTTAATAATGAGGTTAAAGTTTCTTTTAGTGCCCGGAAAGAAAATGTAATGGCGGTAAGACTTTTGGCGGCTGCTTTAGCGTCACAGATAGGATTTACTCTAAGCGAAATAGAGGAAATAAAAGTAGCGGTGTCGGAAGGTGTATCTAACGCTATAATCCATGGCTATGGTGAAGATCCTGATGCCTTTGTGAATATGGAGTTTCGGGAAGAAGAGAATTCCTTATCAATTATCATTGAGGATAAGGGCTGCGGCATAGAAGATGTGGAAAAGGCTCTAACTCCCGCTTTTTCCACTGTTGCCGAACGCATGGGTTTGGGTTTTGTCTTTATGCAGTCATTCATGGATACTTTTTCTGTTGATACAGCTTTAGGCCAGGGGACTACCTTGCATATGAAAAAGTACGTGAGTTCTCATGACAGTTAATTATACCAAGCTTAGCACCAGAGAAAAGAATAGTTTATGGATAGCCTGTAAACAAGGAAATAAGGAGGGCAGGGAACGTCTGATAGAATTGAATTTAGCTTTAGTGGGAGCCGTAGCCAAAAGATATACTCATAAACCTGACGAGTACAGTGAGTTATTTCAAGGCGGGGTAGTTGGTTTAATAAAAGCTATTGATGGTTTTAAGCCGGAAAAGGGGGTAGAATTTTCCTCTTATGCTTTTCCTTTTATTCATGGAGAGATCCTGCGGCAGAAAGAAAGTCTTTTAGGTGTAAAACGCCAAAGAAAAAATGAGATCCTGCGTCGGCAATTAAATGATTATATTGAGGATTTTTTACAGAGCTATAAACGTATGCCTTCAGTTAAAGAGATAGCCTCGGAACTTTCTTTAAACGAGGAAGAAATTATCTGGTGTCAGGAAATAGATTTAACAGCAGAACCAGAAGCTTCTATGAATGATAAGCAATTTGATGTTATAGAGAACCGCTTATTTCTTAAAACATTATTGCAGGAACTAACAGATAAAGAAAGAAATATTCTACTTAAACGCTACTGGGAGGGGAAGACCCAAAGTGCCATTGGAAAGGATTTGGGCTTAAGTCAAACTCAAATTAGTCGTTTAGAAAAAGAAATTTTGCAGAAATTAAAGCGCATAGTTGATAGTGAGAAAGTATGAGAAAGATTTGTTGTTTTACCGGTTATCGTCCGGAGAAATTAATATATTTAAAGGATCCGAGATCCTGGGAGACCAGGTGTCTTTGTGAAACCTTGGAAGCCGCCATTGTTGAGGCTATAGAAGATGGTTATGATTATTTTATTTCAGGTTTTGCCCGGGGTGTGGATTTAATTGCGGCGGAAATAGTTGTAAAACAAAGGGATATAGGACAGAAAATAGCGCTGGAAGCCGCGATACCTTGTCTCGAACAGACAATGGGCTGGTCCGAGAGCGAAAGGGAAGCATACAGGAATATTTTGCGCAAGGTTAATTATCGAGTATATCTTGGTTCTTCTGCCAGCAGCACTAACTATCTAAAAAGAAACCGTTATATGGTTGATAAATCCCAGAGAGTAATAGCTGTTTACGATGGCGCTAAAGGCGGTACGGGCTATACTGTGACTTACTGTCGCAAGCTGAGCCGCGAATTAGTTATTATTGATCCCCATACCTTTAACGTAAATGAAGAAAATATGAACGAAAGTCTTTTTTAACTCAATCAATAAAAAAATCCCTCTCCTCAAAACGGGAGAGGGATTTATTTATTTTTCTTTAGCTATGTAGGCAATACCTACTGCGCCAGGTCCTACGTGAGTACCAACTACGGCGCCAATATTTCCAATTAGGTAATCTTCAACGTCAACAAGGGGGGAGAGGGTTTTCTTAGCGTCAGCTAAAGCATCCTCAGCGTTAGAATGTCCCAGCGCTACTGTGTAATTAGTATCGGGAACTTCCTCTTTTAATAATTGTGCTAAACGCTTTAAGCCACTTTTACGTCCCCTGCTTTTGCCGATAGCTTCCACAACGCCGTTTTGTACGGCTATTAAGGGTGTGATGCCGATAACAGTGCCTATAGCGGCGGAAGCGGCGGATATGCGTCCGCCCATTTTTAAATATTTTAAAGTATCAACTATGGCCCAAAGGCGTGTTCTGGGTATAAGTTTTCTTATATTATCAGCTATTTCCTGTAAAGATTTGCCCTGGTCTCTCAATTTTACAGCTTCCAACACTAAAATTCCCAAAGCAAAGGTTACTGTACGGGAGTCTAAAACAACTATTTTCTCTGACTCCAGCTCCTTTTGTGCCAGCAGAGCGGATTGATAAGTACCGCTCAATTCAGATGACAAAAAAATTCCGAAAACCTCGTCTCCACCTTCTAATAATTTCTGGAAAAGTTCTTTAAACTCATTTGGTGTAATTTGG